>NZ_CABPRH010000016.1:0-81692 GCF_902410085.1 Haloferax sp. KTX1
AAGGAGATCTTCGAGAAATTCGCTTTCAACCACCAGATCGATCGACTTGCCGATGCCGATCTTTTGTATAAGGTCGTCCGGCAGTTCGCCGAAATCGACCTCCACCCCGAGGAAGTCCCGAACGAGGAGATGGGCTACATCTACGAGGAGCTCATCCGGAAATTCAACGAACTGAGCAACGAGACCGCTGGCGAGCACTTCACGCCGCGGGAAGTGATCGAGCTGATGGTCAACCTCACCTTCCAGGAAGATGACGGGGCCCTGACCGAGCAAGACGCCATCCGCACAGTGTACGACCCGGCTTGTGGGACCGGTGGAATGCTCAGTGTCGCCGAGGAGTACGTCCGCCAGCTCAACACCGACGCAAACCTCCACGTCTTCGGCCAGGAGCTGAACCCCGAGTCCTATGCCGTCTGTAATTCGGATATGCTCATCAAGGGCCAAGAGCCCGAGAACATCATCTACGGGAACTCCTTTACCCAAGACGGCTTCCCGAGCCGGACCTTCGACTATATGCTCTCGAATCCGCCGTTCGGGGTCTCCTGGAAGAAGGTCAAAGACCAGGTTGTGCGCGAACACGAAGAGGAAGGGTTCGCCGGCCGATTCGGTGCGGGGACCCCCCGGACCAACGACGGCGCGTTCCTGTTCCTCCAGCATATGTTGAGCAAGATGAAGTCGCCTGCAGAGGGTGGCTCACGGATCGCTATCGTGTTCAACGGCTCGCCGCTGTTCAACGGCGGCCCAAACAGCGGGGAGTCGGCCATCCGACGCTGGATTCTGGAAAACGACTGGCTGGAGGGCATCGTCGGTCTGCCGGAGAACCTCTTCTACAACACGGGCATCCGGACCTACATCTGGGTCCTCTCGAACGATAAGCCCGAGCGCCGAAAAGGGAAGGTCCAGCTCATCGACGCCCAGGACCTGTACGCCGAGATGGACGAGAGTCTGGGCGAGAAGCGCCACGAACTCACACAAGACCATATCGACGAGGTCTCCCGTATCTTCGGCGATCTGAAGGCCAACGGCCGCTCGAAGGTCGTCTCCACCGAGGAGTTCGGCTACCGTCGCATCGTCATCGACCGACCCCTACGGATGAGCTTTCAGGCGACCGAGGAGCGCATCGAGAGCCTCGAGGACGAACGGGCGTTCACGAACCGGGACAAAGAGGTGCAGGAAGCGGTCAAAGAGGCGCTCTACGAGTTGGACTCGGAGAGACAGTGGATGGACCGCGACGAGTTCATGAAAGAAGTCGAAGACTGCTTCGAACGGAACGACGTCGACGTCCGCAACAGTGTTTATAACGCGATAGAGCGCGCGCTCGGCGAGCAGAACGACGACGCCGAAATCGTCACCGATAGTAAGGGGAATCCGGAGCACGATACTGATCTTCGCGACCGCGAACGGGTGCCATTAGGGACGGATCCGCGGGAGTACTTCGAAGAGGAGGTGCAACCCCACGTGGAGAACGCGTGGATCAACGAGAGCAGTAAGTACCACGACGATCAGGATGGCGAATTGGGAGTTGTGGGCTACGAGATCAACTTTGACCGCTACTTCTACGAATATGAGCCGCCGCGGCCGCTAGAGGAAATCGACGCCGACATTCGTGAACTGGAAGACGAGATCGTCGAGCTGCTGAGCGAGGTGACGGAGTAATGGATGGACAGGCGAACATCACGGAATTCACTGACGGTACAGAGAAAGCAAACGAACCGGAAACAGTCCGTCTGAAGCATCTCGCTCGAATCAACCCGACCAAATCGGAACTCTCGGATCTTGACCCGAAGACGGACGTGAGCTTCGTCCCGCTGGAGGATTTCGGGACAGATGGCGAAATCAAAGACACTGAAACACGTCCGTTAGAGGAGGTTTATGACGGGTATACCTACTTCCGGGAAGGAGATATCGCGATAGCGAAGATCACGCCGTCCTTCGAGAACGGAAAGGGTGCCATCTGTCGGGGGCTGGAGAACGGTATCGGGTTTGGGACGACGGAGCTTCACATACTCCGACCACGAAAAGGCGTGAACACAGAGTTCCTCTGGTACGTTCTTCGCTCAAAGCCATTTATGGATGAGGCTGAGACGGCAATGCGGGGCGTTGCGGGACAGCAGCGAGTTCCAACTGAATTTATAGAAGAATTCCGAGTCGATCTCCCCAGATATGAAATACAAACAGAAATGTCTAATTATCTGAGCTCATCGATCAATAACCTGAGAGCTGCATCTGATAAACTTGGAGAGCTCAGGGAATATCTCTCTTCAAAACGCAATGCAGAGATTACGAACCTGATTACTGGAAGACGCTCCGACGGAACTAGGGAATTGGCGCAGAAAGAAACGCCACTCATTGGGGTGGAATCAATTCCTGAGCATTGGGAGACCGCTAGAATCGGCTGGCTTATTTCCTCTCTTCAAAATGGATGGAGTCCCAACGCCAGTTCACGCCCTGCGGAAGATGATGAATATGGAGTACTGAAACTTTCTGCCGTTTCTAAGGGTGAATTCAGGCCGGGGAAAAATAAAGCACTCAGCCCATCTTCGGAAGTTCCAAGCGAATCCATCGTGAGTCCAGACCAGGTCTTGGTCACGCGAGCGAACACGCCTGAACTGGTCGCGGATGCCTGCACGGTGGATCAGCATAGTCGTCGGCTGATTGCGCCAGACCTAATGTTTATAATTAATGTCGATGCTGAGCAGCTCGATCCGCGGTATCTGTCAGAATGGTTAGTGACTGGTCCTGCTCGAAGTCAGATCCGTATGGATGCCCACGGTTCTAGTGGCTCTATGGTAAAGGTATCACAACAGAATTTGAAGGATTGGAAAATGCCTCTCCCACCAAAAGACGAACAAGAACAGATACTCGAAAAAGTGGATCAGCTACGAGACAAATCGGCTGCACTCAGCAATAGAATATCCGAAATAACCGACCTCCTCGAAGAGAAACGCCAAGCACTCGTCACCGCTGCAGTCACGAGCCAGATTGATGTACCAGAAGTGGAAAGTGAAGCTAAGACTAGTCTCCAATGAGCAAACAGTACGATGAGGCGGCCTTCGAGGACGAGATTGCCGCCGCCCTGCTGAAACGCGGCTACACACGTATCCCCAGCGACGACTTCGACGCCGAACGGGGCATCTTCCCCGACCAGGTCGTCTCATTCGTACAGGAAACCCAGCCGGAGGCCTGGGAGCAACTTGAGACTGCTCACAAGGGCAGCGCTCGCGAACGATTTCTCCAAGAACTGACCAGCGCCCTCGAACGCCAAGGGACGCTCGAACTACTGCGTCATGGCCTTCGTACCACCGGCACCCAAATCGAGCTCGCGACGTTCCAACCCAACACGGGAATCAATCCCGAACTGCAGGCTCGATATGAAGCGAATTGTCTCGGCGTCACCCAGCAGCTCCACTACTCGGCCACAAATTCGAAGCTGAGCGTAGACCTCGCACTGAGCGTCAACGGTATCCCCGTCGCGACGGCGGAACTCAAGAATACCTTTACCGACCAGGCAAACAGGGACGCCCGAGAGCAGTACCGTCAAGATCGCGATCCGAGCGAACCCGTCCTCCGGTTCAAACGCGGTGCGTTGGTGCATTTCGCTATCGATCAACACGAGATCCACTACACAACGGAACTCGATGGTGAGGACACCCACTTCCTCCCGTTCAACAAGGGGCACGAGAAGGGCGGTGGCAACCCCCCACGAGAGAACGACCACCGCACTGCGTATCTATGGAAAGACGTCTGGGCGAAAGATAGCTGGATGGAGATTATCCAGCGGTTCATCCACATCGACACGGAGGAGATCAAGAAAGACGGTATCACCGTGGAGGAAGACGAGACGATCATCTTCCCGCGCTATCACCAGCTTGAGTGTGTCCGCCAGCTAGTCGCCAGCGCAAAAGAGGAGGGTCCTGGCGAAGACTACCTCATCCAGCACTCCACCGGGAGCGGGAAGAGCAAGTCAATCGCGTGGCTGGTTCACCGGCTCAGTTCGCTACACGACGACCAAGACGACGCGGTATTCGACGGCGTCGTCGTCGTCACCGACCGAACCGTCCTCGACGAACAGCTCCGGAACACCATCTACGAGCTCGACCACAAGACTGGCGTCGTTCACCCGATCAAAGGCGAGAACCGCTCGAAATCCGAGGAGCTCGCGGAGGCCTTGGAGGCTGGCAAGCCCGTGATCATCACGACGCTCCAGACGTTCCCGTACGTCATTGAGCACGCACAGTCACTTCCGGAGCGGGATTACGCCGTTGTCGTCGACGAAGCTCACAGCAGCCAGAGTGGCGAGATGTCCGCCGAAATGAAGGGCATTCTCTCGGGTGTCGACGAGGAGGATATCGAGGATTGGGAGGATGCTATGGCAGAGAATGCTAAATCTCGGAACAAACAGCCCAACCTCAGCTTTTTCGCGTTTACTGCGACGCCGAAGGCCAAGACCTTGCAGGCCTTTGGTGGACCCGATGGAGACGGTGGGCACGAACCGTTCCACCTCTACTCGATGCAGCAAGCGATTGACGAGGGATTCATCATCGACGTCCTCCAGAACTACACGACATACGAGACGTTCTACAACGTCGCGAAGGTCGTCGAGGAGGACCCACAGGTGCCCGAGCAGAAGGCAGTGAACGCGATATCACGGTTCCTGAAACTCCACCCCCACAACGTCTCTCAGAAGGTCGAGATCATCGTCGAACACTTCCGGAGCCACACGCAGCACAAGATTGGTGGGAAGGCCAAGGCGATGATCGTGACGTCCTCTCGCGCTCACGCAGTCCGGTACAAGAAGTCCATCGACGAATATATCGAGGAGAATGGATACGACCTCAACGCGCTAGTCGCGTTCAGTGGAACGGTCGAGGACGATGGCGGTAGCTACACTGAAGAGAGGATGAATGATGGCATCAAAGAGTCGGAGCTTCCCAACGTCTTCGACACTCAGGAGTATCAGGTCCTCGTCGTCGCAGATAAGTATCAGACTGGCTTCGACCAACCGCTTCTCCACACGATGTACGTCGACAAGAAGCTCTCCGGAATCCAAGCTGTCCAGACACTCTCCCGGTTGAACCGACAGCATCCCGGGAAAGAGGATACGTTCGTGCTGGACTTCGAGAACGAGCAGGCAGAGATCAAGGAAGCGTTTGAACCATTCTACGGCAAGACAACCGTGACCGAGGAGATGGACCCACAGCATCTCCAACAGTTAGCCTCCGACCTCAATGGGTTCCGCATCTACGAGCAAGAGGAAGTCGACCGCTTCGCGAAGGTGTTCTTTGACCCGTCCAACACGGGGACGGAAGGTGCCCATGGAAAGCTCAGCAGTATTGTTCAGCCAGCCCGGGACCGCTTCGTCGCCAAAGAGGAGGAAATCCAAGAAGACTTCCGCTCAACGCTTCGGTCGTTCCTGCGGCTGTATAAGTTCCAGTCGCAGATCGTCAGCTACGCGGATACCCACCTCGAGAAGCTCTACACCTTCGGGCGGTTCCTGTACAAGGAACTCCCGAGGCAATCGCATGACCCCACCGTGGAATTCGACGATGAACTCGCCCTACAGTACTATCGTCTTGAGAAGTCCGAGGAAGGTTCCATCGGGCTCAGCGCGACTGACGGTGAAGTCAAAGGCCCGACAGAGACCGGGACGGGCGGTTCAGAGGCTGATGACGAAGTCGAACTGTCGACTATCGTCGAGAAAATCAACGAGAAACTTGGGACCGACTTCACGGAAGCCGACCAGCTGTTCCTCGAGCAGCTCAAGGAAGACGCCCTAGAAGACGATCACCTCCGTCGGTCTGCGCGCGCAAATAGTCGCGAAAACTTCGCACTTGAATTCGATGATGCACTAACCAGCATGTTCATCGATCGAATGGACCAGAATCAGGAACTCTTCGCAGAGTTCATGGACAATGACGAGGTTCAGGAAGCGATTACCAAACATCTCCGACAACAGGTGTATCGAGAGAGCCAATCAGGAGAAGTGTGATCTGAGCCCGACCGCTGTGAGCAGGCTATCGGCACGTTATATGGAATCTCATCGTGATCGGAGTGAGCGAAAGAGTGATTCCCGCGTTGGAGTCTTTCATCTCGATGATGGACTTCAGAGGGGTCAAGATGTTCAGGAGAATGCGCAAAGGGAGGGTCCTCATTCACGCCCATTATCGACTGGTTGAGATGGCAGTCCCATAAATCAACGCTTCCTCTTCTTACCACACAATTTGAGCTATTTTGCTCCCAGAATTTGGTAAGAGTATCGGGACACCCTCCAAGGGTTGGGCAACAGTATTATGGCTGTGGGAGATTCTCAAGCCGTTCGATGCCGTTGATTCCCCACTCTGATTTGTATCCGTCCTCCTTCTTTTCCGCTCGTATCGGAGTGACGAATGGATCCTCGGTTGCGGGTGTGATAACCTCAAAAAAGTAGGTGTCAGCTTCCTGGTCGCCAGCTGGTGGTTGAACATCAATTCGGGTCGTCGGGTACTCTGTTTCGCTATCAGGGAGAGGCAACGACAGCGTGACTTCAGTTTCAAACGGGGAAGTCGGTTGAAACTGGTGCGTACTGAAGCTCCCGTCAAAATGGAACCGTACCTTGTCACCGGTATCAATATCGCGAGCCACAGCAGCGGGATCAGTTGAATTCGGCATATTTACTTGTATAATGGTTTGCTGTTCGTATTTAAAATCGCCTTCTGTAGAGGAGGCGACGTAGCCCAATTTAACGAGAGGACCCTGATAACGGTGTGAGAGCGTGTAGTTTTACGTAATCTGAGCGACGGATACCAGTATGGTCCGGTTGCTGGACGCTCTCGATAGGGCACGAAGCGACCCTGAAAAAGAGAGTCACTATGCTCTACAACTGGACAGACTCTTTGATAGTGTTAGAGAGCCAAGCCGTCTCAACGAGAACACTCGTCTTCAGCTCGACGAAATGGAGGACGACAATCCTCTCCCGGAGCTCGTAGATGATCTCTCTGGATGGTATGATGACAATCAGTTCCAATCGGCGCTGGATGCTCTGGATCAGTTAGAAGCCTCGATTGCCGATGCAGAACAGAAAGACTGGCTGAGTGTGGCTGCTCAGTATCAATATAGGCGGATTCAGTTACGTGCTGGTCTTCAGGGCCATAATGCCACAGATGAGATCGAAGAAGTCCTCGATTTTCTCCGCGATCATCACGAAGCGATTTCATCGACGTTCATCACGCCCATCATCGAGATCGTCATTGAGAACCTAGACGACCTTTCGAATAGCATCAAGGACAGATGGTTCGTGCTACTGGAGGATATTTCGGACACGCATCGGGCTAACAACCAATTTAATCAAGAACGAGAAGGTCGCCGTCTCCTCCGACAGTTCAAACAGCAGGACGGTCGCGACACGGCCGACGTAGAACGTACTCTCATCGAGTCGTATCAGACTGAAGCCAACCTGATAGCGTCTAAAAGCCAGCTTCAGAAGGCCGACATCCTCCAAAGCGGGATTGCAGAATGTGGCGAGTATATGGATGATGAGCAAAGGCGGGACTGGAAACAGGAAGCACTCCGGGCCCGCCGGTCAGGAATAGAGAGCGAGCTGACCCAGATTCCGATCGAGAATCTCTCTGAAGAGGACGGTGACAGCCTTGAGGATGCACTGCTCCAAGAGATGGAGCAGAACACCGAGACACTCGTCGAGTGGTTCAAGCAGGTAAAGCAGGAAACCGGCTCCAGCGCCTACGCACTCTATTGCTTAGTCTTCTCGAGTAAACTCATTCCAGACGTCAACAAAATGCGGCTCACGACCGAAGAGTTCGTGATCTCTCAATTGGTCCAGCGACGGATTTACTCGCCAGAAGCACACTCGTTAGCCATCGATCCGACGGAAGTTGAGACGATTCCCAACGCCTACGCGCAACACGCTGGCAGCACTATGACCTCCCTTGGGAACGCACTGTACCAGTTGATCAAAGAAGGCCATCTTACGCCCGCTGATGTCTTTCAGCTCTTTTGGATTGGAGACTCGCTCTCACCCGATACCGGGGCGTTCCTCACAGACGGAGTCCTCGATTTGTATGATGGCAACCACATTCAAGGCCTCTTTGTGTTGATGCCACACCTCGAGGCAGCCATCGTTGATACACTCCGATCGATTGGCCGTCCCGCGTACAGCATCGTCGACCGTGGTACACGCCAACAGCTTCTCGGCGGTCTTTTTCGGAATGGTGCAGACATTTTCGGACAGCACTACGCCGTCTACTTGCGGTGGCGATACACGAGTCGACAGGGGATGAACCTCCGGAATCGGCTTACTCACGGCCAACTCCGCTACAACAACGCAAATTATCTGAACGCGGTTCTGCTGCTGTTCGATATCCTGAAATGTATGATTACGATCAACAATTCCGCATATCTCACCTACTTTAGTGTTCCCAGTCAGGCGTTGACGCCCGCGACGAACTACGGTCGCGGTCTCGATCTTTCCCTTTACACAGATCTCAACAAACAGCTTATCGGATATGGACGGTCAGATGACGGTCATAGCATCCTTGTACTGCGTCAGGACCCCCACGACGACCGGATAGAACTCTTCGTCGACAGAGGGTCGATCAACCACTACGACATCAACACGACCGACCTGACACGGGATGAGCTTATAGACCGAATCGATGACTTGCGATCTGACCATCCGTCGATCCCGGAGAACGTCGATTATACTTGGTTAGATACCGATGATCTCGTCCTCCACACCATCAAGAAAATCATCGACGAGGCACTCGATTCGCCGGCTGATTCAACCTCTCAAGAGGCAGTATTAGACACCGCAACCACGCGGGGGATCGACGAAAGCACTGGACGGTTCGCGATCTCAATGCTAGACGATCGCGGAGAGATTATCACTGCAGACGTCCGTGGAGACGAGCACATTCTCCGTAGCGACGAAAAACTGCAAGTGTTTGAGACTGCTCGAAGAATCGACGGTATAGGTACGTACCGTGGGTGGAATATTGCGGACTATTTCAAGAGTTACACAGCCTTTGAGGATGCGGACTCGGAAACGTTCGAACAGGTTGATGGAATTGGTCCTAGACTGGCCGTAGAGCTCTCATCACTACAGTAATATCACAAGGCAGCACACCCTTTCCGAGATCCTCAATACACGCTGGTATCTACCTCTCCACTGTTTCCGAAGCTTTTAGCTGCGAACTGACTGGCCTTACCAAACACATCAAGAGGTTGAAAACGAGATGTTTTGGTAAGACTTGATCGCTCGTATCCATTTCTTTCTCCCTGATTTCCGAAGCTCTTGGTGAGATTCAGACCCTCCACTGTTTCCGGAGCTTTCAGCGACAGGATTCGGCTCGATTTTCCTCTGGAGATCGTAAACGGACTTAATAGTCGGAGATATCCGACTGGAGGAGGTTGTTATCGTCGGCTGTCGACTGGATGATGTTCGCGAGTTCTTCGAAACGAGTCGTCGAGAGAAGGACCTCAAGCACTGCTTTCATCGGGACGTCAAGCTCATACTCGTGATACCGGCCGGCCGAGAGTCCCTCGTTCCGTTCGTAGACGCTGATGAGCCCGAGCATATTCATATCCGAGAGGTGGTCGCGAACACGCCGTTCGCTCACGCTGTCGGCATCGAGCCGGTCGCAGATCTTCACGTATCGTTCGTAGAGATCTCGAGAGCGGACAGGGACGTCGTCGACGTAGCCATTCGACCGTGCTCGAGGAAGCCCATAGAGTATGTCGTCAGACTGGCCGATGTTGTCGATCTCGTCGAAGACGATCACGACGGTGCCACCGAGTGCGTCGAGTTCCTCGTAGAGGATGTCGAAGACTCGTTGCTGGGAGTTACCGGTAGTGATGCGGTCTTGCCTCTCACGAATCAGACGCGAGTCTGAATGGACACACCCACCACTATTTCACCAATTTGGCGACGAGAGCGATGGCGAGGTGTCGGGTAACAAAGCTATAACAAGGAGACACCGTGGTTTCATGAATTCTGCTCCGAGTCGAGATCGACAGTCTCGAACAGCTCACAAGACACCCCACCGTTTCAGGAATTCAGGTAGCTCCAGGGACAACCACGCCCCCAGAATTTGAGTAACTGAGCACGTATCTCAAAGCGAGATAGTCGAACAACACTCGAGATAGGGGAGAAAATGAGGGCTATTTCCGAAAAGTAAGACCAAACCCGGCCTCCAAGGACCTCCCTTGAGGGAACGTCACGATCTACTTGAGTCCGGTATAGAGTGAACAGCGATAGCATGTAAGTTCGTGATTTTGCGCCGATAAAATACCGGGACCCCCACCACCGTTTCAGCAATTCTCTCGGATTAGAAGCAGGGTCAAAAATCCGGAAAAGCGCTCAAGAAAAGGAGTTAACGTATAAACACCTAGATTGCGGGTGTTTTGTGCTAAATAAACTGTCGTTAGTAGCTGTCTACTGCTATACTTACTACTACTAAACGAAAACGTTATAATATATAATATAGGGCGCTATGAGCTCATTCCGGATGAAACAGGCGTTCACAGCCTAAATACCGTGTTTTCGGGGTGGTAACCGAGTTTAGCCGTATTTGACCGCCCCCTCTCCCTCACACGAGAATTGCTGAAACGGTGGTGTGGGTGTGCCCCATTCATTTCTATTGGAACTCTCGTTGAAGACATTCAGGACATTCCTGAAGTCGGGGTTTTATTATGTCTTGCCCAGAGGGTTCCGTATATGACTGAGTTTTCGAATACTTCGCCTATCTTCCAACAAGAGGAGGTTCTCCGTGAAGAATATCGCCCTGACGACCTCCCAGAACGAACCGACGAAATGGAAGACCTCCATATGTCGCTGGCTCCTGCAGCCCGAGGAGTCGGTGCCAATAACGTATTTCTCCATGGAAAGGCCGGACAGGGAAAAACTGCTGCTGCGAAAGCAAAACTCTCTGAACTCCAAGCACACGCCGAAGAAGAATCTGATCACCTTGATCTCACGACTGCATATGTCTCCTGTGAATCCCACGACCTTTCGACGTCGTACAAAGCCGCTTCCCGTATCTACCAGGAACTCACCGGCGATAGCCGTCCCACGGGTTACGCGACCGACGTCGTGATGGATATGATGTTCGAGGCGATGAATGAGGCCGGTGGCACGATCATCATCGTCCTCGACGAAATTGATACACTTGGTGACGATGATCGAATTCTCTATAGTCTTCCGCGAGCTCGAGCCCAAGATTACGTTGAGGATCACGTCTTCCCCAGCATCATCGGCATCAGCAACGACCTCCAGTGGCGAGATAATCTCAGCCCGAAAGTGAAGAGTTCGCTCTACGATGATTCTGTCCTCTTTTCACCATATGATGCGACACAGCTCCAGCAGATTCTTCGTCGGCGCGCAGCGAAGGCATTTCGCGATACCGAACTTATTCCGATCGACGAACTTGGCGTCGATGGAGATTCGGACGGAACCGTCGTCGAAATCGACCAATCCGGGCAGGAGTATTTGTTCCGGAGTGGCGTGCTGACCGATGATGTGATTCCCCTCATCGCTGCGCTTTCAGCACAAGATACGGGAGACGCTCGTCAGGCGATCAAATACCTTCGCAAGGCCGGCGAACTGGCGGATAAGCACGGTGATGACTGGGTTGGTGCAGAACATGCTCGGGAAGCCCAGGCACTCGTTGAGCGAGAAGCCGTCGTCGAGGCAATGCGAGAAATGACGACACAAGCACATCTCGCCCTTGCTGCCCTCACTGCGTTGGAACTTTCCGGAGATGCTCCCGTCCGGGCGAAACCGATCTACGGCGTGTACAAGAGTGTCGCCTCACGAATCGATGCTGACAAACTCGGTCAGCGGCGATTCAAAGACCACCTCCGCGAACTCGATATGCAGGGGATCGCCGATGGCGAAAAGGTGACAGCGGGTTCGATTGGTGGGCCAGCATGGGAGTACCAGCTCCAGGTCGACACCGAGATCGCCGTTGAGGTTCTCAAGGATACGGCTCGATTCGCAGATATCGATTTCGAGCGAATCAGTGCTGATCGACCGAGTGCGTAGTCTTGTTGGCGAGTGAACCTCAACCTAGATTTGCCGGTACAACACCCACCACCGTTTCAGCAATTTCCCTGGGCCCCACCGTTTCATAAATTCTATCTGACACCATTCGTAGTGTGAGGCCGTCCAAATCGCGTAAAGCTCCGGTACTGGTGGAGGGTATCTCCGACTCTTACCAAACATTTATTCTTTAACAGACTGTCTTGTTTGGTAAGACAATGCCCATTCGGCCCCCTGCTCCCGATTCGCTTCCGCAGTATCTCGCTGAGGGCGTCCCAAAGCAATCCGACACGGACTTACGCGCCCTCCAGGACTGGATCGACGACCTGCTTGAGTACCGCCAGGATGTCGCCGCCGAGGACATCGACGCTGGCGAGGGCGAATCGATTGAAGCCGTTGAGGAATCCAGTGGAGGAACCGTCGTGATTAAGAAGGTCAGCTGTGGCAAGGACAACTGCAAATGCCAATCTGGGGCGCTACATGGCCCCTACAAGTATATCGTCCGTCGACAGGGAGACCGTCTCGATTGGGAGTACAAGGGGCCGGTCTCTGAGTAGCTACTCCGCGTAACTTTCTCACAGAAGTCCCTCGACGAGGTCCTCAATCTGCTGTTCGTATTCTGGCACTGTTTCCCATTCGTAGAGCTGGTCGTAGTACTCGAAGATCTCGAAGACGCCGAAGGCCTGCATCCAGCTGTACTGCTCTTTCTCGCGCTCGGGTGGATAGGTTCGCTTCAGGATATGGGTTTTGTCGATATACGATCGTGATTCGATCAGCAGTCCGTGTTCGATGAGTGCGCCGCCTTGGTCGTGTTCACAGACTCCGACGACGTAGTGTGAGTCGTCGGCGATGAGCTTGAATTTCAGAATCGGGTGGAGGATGAGATCAGTATCAGGGAGGAAGTCGTCCATCCTGTAGGCGACGGCGTCATCGCCCGTCTCTCGATTGATGTGGTCCTTTAGCTGGTTCACCCGGTCGACGTCGCCCTCGGCGAAACTCCCCAATATGAAAAATCGGTTATCGGCCTCTGCGGCGATATCCGCCCAGTCGGCTCGAAAGTGATTGAGGCTCTCGTACTCTTCCGGCGTTAACGACCGGTAGTGATGCCGTTGAGCTCGGGCCTCAAGGTCGCTCTCCGGGGAGCTGTCCGGCATTACCAGCCCGTTCGCGCGCCCAAATTAAAACCCTTTCGACCACAACGGTTTAGACCAATGTGGTTTCCACCAAAGCATTTATAGCGCCGGCGACTATACGCTAGCGTGAACACAAGCAACACAACCAGCACCGCGATACCGGTTGGATAACCCGCTATAGACCGGTATTTCGTCACTCCCATCCTCTGTTAAGGACGGGAGTACGACCACTCAGCGATAGCTGCAGCAGGTGCCCCAATCGACTGTAGCTGTCCATCAAAATCATGGCCCACAACACGACGCATCGGGATCACCCCGATACGACCGATGCAATCGACAGTACGGTTGAGAACCAGCGACAGCGCCTGAACGTTGTTACGCAAGAGACTCGGTTTGTCCTGATTCAGAACATTCTCTCCCATCCGCAGCAGCTTCCCACGCTCAAAGAGCTTGACTACGTGAATCCGAGCAAGAGCAAGAGTACCATCCGCGAACATCTCGGGGTGCTGATCGAGAACGATATCATCGAGGAGTGTACGCTTCCGAAGGGCGAGCGCAAGCGCGATCTGCCGTGGCGCTTCTACGGCCTCACCGATGTCGGTCGCGACCTGTTGGAGGAGATGGGGCTGCTTGGAGCTGAGGGCACGTTGCGGGATATGTACGAGATGCTGGAAACAACCGATGAAATCGACAAATATGCGCAGGCTCCACGTCCGGGGGATGAGAGTGAGGACGAGGAGCTGACCGGCAGCGATGCGATTGCTGCCTATATTCAAGACCAGAAGGGAGAGCTCCCCAGCGTTAATGATCAGATCTCTATTGTGACTGCCTTGTACGAAGAGGGAATCGGACCAGAGTCAGAGGGCCTGACTCGAAACGACATCGCGGAACGGTTGACGTTCGAGCATTCGTTCAGTACTGCTCTTAATCATCTCGTTGATCTTGATATCCTTGAAGAGTTCCAGCCCCCCGGTCCATCGATGTATGTGATCAGTGAACGGCGAGACCAGATCATCAATGGAGAGGTAGAGAAAACGGTTGAAGAGGAGATCGAACGTCTCATCAACGATATGGTGGATCGGCTTGATAGCCCGATGCAGCCTGGTAACGGTGAGTACGCTGGTGACACTGTAATCCGTGCGGATGGTGGTCATCGGACCCTTCGATTTATTCTGGCGGACGAGTTTGATATCCGGCCAGACAAGGTTGAATCCTATCTTCGCGAAGGGGATCAGTTGTCGAAACTGAATAGGGCGGTTGACGCGATTGAGGAGAGCGAAGTGGACAAAGGTGATGGCTACGGTCGGGTCATCTTCCGTCACGCTCCCTATCGCTATCGACTCTCTGAGTCTGCGATGTCTCTTGCAGAAGAAGGCCTGAGTTCGTGAAGTACAGTCACTTTCCTCAGGCTATATGATGTCCTATAGTCTAGTTCTTATCGAAGTTCAAAACACGTCAATAAGACCTGTTCTTACTGGATAACTATTTGTTCCCCACTTTCCTCCTCTCTACCTGTACCTGGATTTGTCAACAAGCCTGGCGCGTTTCATGTCATCCCGAGCAATCTTCCCAGCATCATCGCCCGTCACCTGTATTGGGGCCGTCGTACCAGGGCTCACATCTAACATCGACCGCCAGATCTCTGCGGTGATGTCGTGATATTCCATTAGTTGGACGACTTGCGTCAACTGACGATCGTTGATCTCGGGCGGGAGGATAATGCGCTCGATCAGGTCTCCTGGATTCACTTTTAGATTGAAGCCTGGATCGGCGTCGACTTCAATATCGATATCCCCCGTTTCACTCACCTCCAGATCCAGATTGTTGAGCTCTTGTCTCGCTAGGAGGCGCAACTCTTTCTCATCCCCGAAGGCGATACGCTTGTGGAATACTCGGTCAACTCCATTTGCTGCGAACCGCTCGTCGCTCCCCTTGTATTCCCTGTAATTGACTTTCCCGGTCAGGACCTCACGATGGGTCCGTTCCATTGCTGATGAAAGTGTATCCAAGGTTGTCTCGACGGCGACCCCATTTCCGTCGTTGATGTAGGCGTTCCAGAAGACAGCCGACTCCTCTCCACCATACCGCCAACAGGACACGAAGGATTGCTTTCGGAGGATTTCGTCTTCTGCGGCGTACATCTGCCGCAGATCATACGGCGGTGGGTCGTCTTCGAATTCAAGGTACTCCCACTGATCAAACCGATGCCTGACCGTTTTATCGGATACCCTCCCTTCGTAGTCATCGTCGAAATTGTCGAGTCGGCTGAACCAAATCCCATCCTGTAGCAACGAAACGAACTTCGAGAGATCGAGGTATTTACGAACCAGAATGGGCTCCTCATCGGATCTCTCGGGCAGCTCCGGTGGATCGTCTAATTCTGGGAGTGTAGCTGCGTTCTCTACGGTTTGTTCGAGGTGGGATGCGACGAAATCTCGGCGGATCTTCGAGCGGATCGCATCAGAGAGGTATTCTCGAACTTCCTCTTCACTATGGTTTTCTTGAAGAATCTCCCGTAGTGCGCTATCGTGTTCACCTGTCGCCTCAACGACTGCATCGAGGTAATCCATATTCCCAATCCTTCCGACAGTCACAAAATAACTGGGCTCCAACTCTCGTCAGCAGCTATCTCGTTTCTCTGACTGGATATAGTAATTCCTATAGGAAATCATAACACCACGAAGCAGCATTTGGACATATTCCGCGCCGGCTACGAGTTAGGCTGATTTCGGCGATGTCCGAACCAGGTGCATTATTCGAGATCAGGTTCGTCGAACTCGAGTGCCTCTGCAACCGCCGCTGGCAGTTCCGGTCGCGGTGCCGATTCGTGGCGTTCGATCTTTTCAGTCTTGCGGGTGTTCTCGTAGAGAGCTCGAGCAACCGGAAGCCCACGTAGATACTTGTAGTCGTGGAGAACCTCGACACCTCGAGCCGTGAAACCGTAGAACTGCGAGGGGAGGTCCCGTTTCCCCTCGCTCGGTTCGTACGTGTAGCGTGCGAGGAGCCCGGCGTCAATCAGCGTCTCAAGTTGGTCTTTGATGGCCGCCTGGCTCTTTCCAGTCATATACTCGAGTTCGGCGAGCGACATGAGATGGGCGGGATGGCCGAGAAGCTCCTGGATGATGAGGTGGCGTGTATCCTGGGACAGCAGCTTGAACAGCCGCTGCTGCTCTGCGAACGGGCCCGCATCAGCTGTTCCGCTGTGACTCTCGCTCATACGTGTCTCTACGAGCAGCGGCGCTATAACAGTTAGGGCTATCCAAGTTGGTGTTTATCGAATAGACCAAAGTGGTTCAGAAGAGATAAGGTTCTGTGGTCTGAATCGGCAGCTAATGAGTAAACCGAGTCCACCGCCAGACGCTGCGGACATTATGACGCTGGTCCACGAAGCGGTCGGCGGCATTGAACTCGAACCGGCGGAGAAGCGAGAGATATGGCGCTTCACTCAGCGTGAATTGCCGTATCTCTGGAGTCAGCGGACGTCGTATTTCATTCTCGGTAGCTATCGCGATCCCTATATCCGCCGTCTCCGCGCCGTGCAGAATGAACTCACGAAGCAACTCGGCGCGTATCCGTTCATAATGGGCGATCTCCTCGAGCTGCCGACTGACCGGCTCAATACGTTCGATATCATGTTTTCCCTGTTGGCGACGTACAGCGACTACATCGTCGGTGTCTTCGAGAAGGAAAGCGGTGGTGAAGCGCCGGAATTAGGCGAGATCGATGACTCGCCGTATTTCGACAAATCGTACGTGTTCCCACGCGACTACGCGTGGGTGGCTGACGAAAATCTTGAGTCGAAACGCCATGTCGTCCAGGCAGCTCTTGAAATTGCGTTCGCGGACGACTTGACGGAGGATGAGGCCCACTCGAAGATCGACTCGCTCATTGATCGCGCACAGGCTAGCGATATCGACATCGACGAACACGAGGTCTGGGATATTCTTGATGACCGAGTGGACGAAGATGAGGAACCAGCGACCTACAGTTGGGTCCATCTCAACAAGTTCCGTAAATTCGAACTACACGATCGGTGCTTCCCGTGGACGACAGAGGAAGAACTTCGAACTGCGGTCGATGAACTCCCGTCGCCGACACCACGACCAGAGTGGGAAGAGGATGGATAACCCTGGCCTTCGGTTGCCATATTCACACGCTCTGTAAACTATGACCAACGATATCGATCCTGAAGACCCGCACCCGGAAGGCCACTACCCTCGGTTCCGAAACAACGAGTGGCACTACGTTCCTGACGAGCTCGCACAGACGATCTCGCTAGGGCCAGCCGGCGATGGTGAAGAAGGTCAGGACTGGGTGCTAACGTACACTCCTGAGCGACGAACCAAGGACGAGCGAGAAAAGGTGCTCGTTCGATTGACGCCCCATGCACTACACGAACTGTACATCGAAGTCAAGGATCTGGATGTTGAAGCGCGGCAAATGGGGCACCGAGCAGAGTGTGATCTCTGTGGCGAGAGAGTGGACTTGGACCGGGCGATTCCGAACGCTAGGGGAGAGCCGTGTCACGAGCGATGTTGGGCCGAGTACACAGGCGCTCCGGACTGGTTCACCGAGCATGATTGATGGCTGATGCGCTGGTGCTGTAGCTGTACTACCCCGCCGATAATCGGTTTACCCCCCGGTTGCAGTGACGGCGTGCAAGCCCGATCTGAGAAGGCGTCTCACCTGTCGGAGCAGTCCGACATCGAGATGGCGATTCTCGACGAAGATACTGAACTGAGTGAGACAACTCGAATTGGCTATAGGGAATCCTATAGCCTGTAGAAAACGGGGTGTCTGACGTATTTTTAAGCATACAGGCTTCGCTATAGGAGTTACTATAGGGATACGACAATGAGCGAGACACTACGCGCCGCCGCGTTCCTGGATAAAGGCGGCACTGGGAAGACAACGACCGTCGCCCACCTCGGCGTCGCCCTCGAGGAACTGGGAAACGAGGTCTTACTTATCGATCTTGCTGGGAAGCAGGGGGATCTCGCGAAACACTTCGGCGTCTGGGGGGACTATCAGGCGCGGATCGAGGCCGACGAGGCGTGGCCGAACATCAGCACGGTCTTCGACGACGCGTGGGGGACGATCGCTGAGAAGCTGGGCGATGACGCTCTTGCTGATCTCGTTGTTCCAACTGCTGAGGGACCTGACCTCATCCCAGCCCACCCTGGACTCGACACGCTTGATGCTGAACTCGGAAATATCGACGATGCCCGCGAGCGGTACAGTCGGTTGGAGCAGTTTCTCGACACGTACGTCGACCCGCTTGGCTACGACGTCGTCCTCGTTGACCTCCCAGGGATGACGAACAACGTCGCGTACAACGGACTGTGGGCCGCTCGCCACGTCATTACGCCTGTCGAGATGGGTCCGTTCGAGGCCGAGCAGGCTGATGCGTTGCGACGTGATCTCGGGAAGATTGCTGAGAATTTCGCCGTCGACATCGATCTTGCACTCGTGCTCCCGAACAAGGTCGATACCCGGACCAAGCTGGCTGAAGAATATCTCGATGCGTTCGAAGCGGAGTATCCTGACGCGATCGCGCCCGACTACATACCGTATTCGCAAGATATTCGGAACGCGGCTGAACGGGGGATGACTGCGTTCTCGCTCGATGAACCATCGACGACAGCCCGTCGCGCCCGTGAGGCGTATCTTGCCGCTGCTGAAACGCTCGTCGCACGTCTCGGAGGTGAGGCTCATGTCTGAGGAGGACGACGATCTCGCGGCACTCCGGGAACAGACGTCGCACGGGGACCGCCTCGAGGAAGCTGCTGCCGAGGACGCAAAACGCGTTCTTGTCGAGGATATCCTTGATGAACTGGAGTCCATCGAGGCCGGGGACAAACAGAAGACGATTAGCGTGTGGGATGGCCATCTCGCGGCGTTTATTCGCGCCCTCGAGGAGAATCCTGATCGACTGATGGACGTCGGCCACGCACTTCAACGCCAGTTGAATCTCGAGGAGGGTGATGTCGATCGGAGCGAGATCCTTCGACTCGCGCTTCGACTGGGGTTCCAGGAAGCAGCTCCTAAAGAGTTCGAAGCGGTTCGCGAAGCGGCCCGGAAACAGGCGACGAAGGGGTTGTAGAGCCCTATAGTTTTAGCTATAGGTGCTCCGATAGGATTCAGTTTCACTTCGGTTTACATACCCTTTTGAGCAATCCGTTCAACACTCTACTATGGTATTATATCGCATTGTTTGTACGGACCAGAAACCGGCTGGCGCTTCACACGACGCCGCACACATCGTCGCCGTTGGCGTAGGGGACGATCCGAACGGAGCGGACCAGCGGTTCGAAGTCGACGAGGTACGAGCGAAAATAGATCGGGGAACCACGTTCTATACGAAGAGTGAAACCACCGGTAAAACGGCTGAAGTCGAGAAATACGACTGTAGCTGTGGCTACGAAACGATTCGGACCAATCCGGACGACAGGATCGACAATAATCTAGATAACCTCCGAGAGTGCAACTGGCAGTAATTGCGATCAATTTCAACCGGCGTTCCAAAGCCCTTCCGCGGCTTTCACAATCCAGTCTCTTCTCACTGGATGTTGTCTATTCCCTCAAGATCTGTCGATAGAGAGCGTCCGACTCCTCTATTGAGGAGGAACTCGCCGATCTCTTTGTCTCAGCTCAGAGGACGTTCTCATATTTATCCTCAGTCAGCAAAAAGAGGTGAGTTAAAACGACGAAGAGGAATCCAACCGTCCCAAAGAATAGCACCTCATGGAGTATCCACTCTTGAGGAAAGGCGTCTTTGAGTCTGAGTAGGCTGAACCCTAAAGTCACGAGCCAGACCACGCCTCCCAATACAAACATTGCTGTCGTTGAGAGGCTGACCTTGTCTGCCTGATCAACGGGAATCCCGTCCAGTATATTATAAACAACAGCTGATGAAGCGACGGCTAGCAGACAGAGAACAAACTCATAGCTCCGGGTTGTCGTTGCTACCAGTAATGTGTGGTTGACTGCTGGCAGGAAAAGAAACAGCTTCGGGGTGTTGAGTAGGTCGTTGAGATCACTTGCGGACATATCTCAAAGGGGCTCCGCATTTTTCGGATCAATACGATAGACTAGTTCTCTATCGTCTTCGATTGTTTCGACTGGAAGGGTTGCAAATTCCCCCTCAAGCCGTTCCAGCGCTTGCTCCGCAGTCTGCCTATTATCGCGTCCTTGAGCCCGTATATCGATGTATGGAATCGTGTATACGTGTGAATCGTGCTCAGATATGCGTGTTCTGGCTTGTTCTTTCACTCGTTCCGGAGTATCGTATCTTCCAACATAGACGACGAAGGGATGCTCTAGTACGATCTCCTCGTATTCTTCTTGTATTTGTTCGGGGTCCTCGTATTCGGAGGAGAGGCCGTCCATAATGTGCCGAAGAACTCCTCCTTCGTCGTAGTACCCAGAGCTACAGAAGTTTGAGACAATATTTGCGGAGTCGCCAAATTGTTGCTTCAGATCGTTTTTCCATTTTTGCATCGTTCGCCGGGGAGTATATCGATCTTCTCTTTCCCAGGCAATACGGATACTTTGGCTTCTACGTAGTAGCTTCAGCTGGCGAGAAGAGAGATACGATGAGAAGTGGTCTAAAATCTCGTTGGTCTTCTCATCTTTTCGGGCCTGTTCGGCGACCTCGAACTCTTGCTCCTGTTCGTGTTTGAGAAACCGCCCCTGATCAGCTTCCGTTGGTATGATCTCGTCCAGAATTTCTCGCTTGCCTTCCTCACTAAAGGCGTCGAGGTTGAGCTCGATGATTGTTTCCCCATCGACCTCAATTTCTTGGAAGGGTTCGACGCTCTCACCCTTCTCGACGATCTTTATCTCTTGCTCAGGGTGTTCTAGAATATCCTGATTGTAGATCGTCTTCGGACCCTCGTCAGCAGAGATTGTGTGGGAAAATACTGCCCTGAAGCCTCTCGTAGCAACCTCGAAGACTCGGTCCTTGACTGCGATAACCTGTTCAGATCGGACGAGACGGATGGCTGTCTCAACAAGGTTCGCGTTTTCTTCTTCTCCGCTATCCGCCATCTCAGGTGTCGGAACGGTGTTCTTCGACGTATTCTGAGACGGAGTTGAAATCGTCCTTTATGAAAACCCGAGAACCAACACCTGTTCCAGCAAACTCCTCGAGGGTCATCGGCTCATCGCTCCCACTAGGGATGACGGGGTCGCCGTCTTCGTCGACGAGATAGCCATCTTCGCCGACTTCAAGTCCGAATTCATTGGCCACTGTTTCAGTCGCACTTTGGCCAAATGTGATCGTGGGGGACATAGTGTGGTCTCGCTGCTCCTGTTACTAGAGGATAATTTGGCACGGGTAATATTCTTATTGGTCTGTGGAATTGATGCAGCGAGGAATCCGGTCTATACACTGGTCCACTTTTTCACAACCTCGGAGGATGGAATTGATGCGTGCCTTCTGTTCAACCGAAATCACCGTGAATAAGGAGAAGTCTGGTGGTTCCGGTTTCCTTCCACTCAGAAAACTTTTCTGAGCGACATACGCTCTATCGGTTCGGTAATCACCGGACAGGAGCCTACCCAACCACACAATCTGTGAAAATAAGGCACGCAACAGAACCCATCCTCCGAAACTCTGACTTTTCACAGTTTCGGAGGATAGCCCAGTTTCAGATCGAATTAACATCACTTCGTGGTTCTTCTCACCGACCAGTCCTGATTTGGATCCTTACCGATCGCATCTACTGGGCGGACGTGCGAAATTGCGTAGATTCTGCCGCTCCTGATTAGGGTTGTCACTCCCAAACGGCGGACTCAGGGGGATCAGCCGGTTAGTCGTGTGGAATCAACGACGAGGCAACGAGCTCAACACACTCACCCGCAGTAATCACAGGTGCGTAGTCCATCTCACCTCCCACACTCGCTTTCAGCAGGAAGTCGGTGAGCCGCCAGATATTGTACAAGAGGACCGCGAAAACGAAGTAGAACAAACGAATGCGGTAGTCTTTCGAGGAGGTCTTCGCGAGAAAATCACCTTTGATCGATTTGTACTCACTCTCGATCTGCCACCGGCGGCTGTAGCGCTGACAGAATGTCTCGGCTTCCTCAGGACCGACTCGTAGATTCGTCGCGAAGACGGCCGTTCCCTCCCCACTCGTCGACGGCACGTACAGGAGCCGCATTGGATGCGATCCAGATTCTACATGGATAGAAGCCGACTCAACAGCCACCTCTTGGTCGTCTCCCTCCATTTGTTCGAGCACATCCCGTTCGGAGCTTGAGACTCGCTTCGGAATGAGGTAGTTCACATCGAGGTTTGAGAGTGTCTGGAACACTTGTATCGAGTCAAACTCTCGATCACACAGCACCGTCTCGATCGGAACTTGTTCTTTCGCTCGTCGAACGAGCCGTCGCACAGTACGATGGATCTGATTCGACGGGTTCTCATCCCACTCGGAACTCTCACGGACCGGCTCAACCGCCAGAACGAGCGGGATGTTCTGCCCGATGATCGAGAGGGTTGCGAATTTGAATGCTCGACCGTCTCTGTCCTTGGTCCCGCTGACCATCGGCATTCCTTCGACCTCTCCGTAATAGGGAATAGTCGTGATATCGATTGCAGCGGTGACCGGCCTTCGAAAGGATGCTTCCGAGGCGATCACGGAGAGCAAGCGATCCGTTGTCTCGTTGAATCCGTTCACGAGTTCTTCGGGATCGAACTGCTTGACGGCGCGGAGGTGGGTATCACCATGGGGGCTGTACTCTTCGCCATGGCGATATTGGAAGCGAGTCGCTCCCTGCGCAGTTCCACAGTGGACCATCCCCATGAACGTCTGTAGCTCAAAGAATTGTGTGTCCTCGTACGAGGCGTTCGACGCCCGACCAGAGTCGAAGTGACCGAAGGCGTGATCACGCGCGAGGCGCGTTGTCTGGATGATCTCCTCCTGTGAGAAGGATTTGTCTTCTACTGGATCTGCGGCTTCTTGCTCATCGTCGACGATCTCTGCCTTAGGCCGCACCTCCGGCGCTGAGATGTCGCGATCGTGGACTTCCTTGATGACGTAGTGGGCGGCTGTGGTGACGAACTCCCGGGTCGCCTCGTCGAACCGGTTACGCCAGGTCCGCGAGAGCACCGATTCGTCGGGGATTTTCTCCAAGTCGAAGACAACTGCGAGTTCGGGATACTGGGCGAGCGAACGGTAGCTTTCGCCAGTGAGTTCGCGGTAGAGTAACAAGCGTACCATCCCCTCGAACGAGTGCGGTGCTGGATGCCACTCTGGGTAGCCGTCATTGAGCGAATCGAACGGCCCCTCCAGAGTTCGAAGAGCCGTGCAGAGGGACTGATCGGCTTTGAGTGCCTCTGTGAGTGTCAACCCGACAAGGTAGGCGTCGGTCAATCGGTGCTCCTGAGAAGTCATGTGAGCTATCCCATCAGCCAGTCACACAAGCGGCGCGATCCCATCCTCTTTGCGCAGGAACCGCTGCTGTTGAATCGGTCAGCACAAACAAGTACTCTGTAAGTCTCGCAGCTACGCTTCGTTCACTCATAGCTAACACCTTCATTGATGATGACTCAATCATCCTGCTCGACGTTGAGGGTGAGAAACTGGTCGGGAGATTCTGGAATCAACTATGCTGAGATAACTCGTGTGAGGACAACCAGCTTCTCAAGAAGAGGCGCGGCGTGAGTGGGAAAACTGGCATCTATAGCCCGTTAAATCGGTTTACAGAGTGCCATCTATCCAAACTGCACCGATTTTCTGATTCCGAATACCAACCGTATGCAATCGAAAAACCCCTCCTAAAGCGATCAGGCAGAGTTTCAGTCTGCAGTTTGGGTGCTAGTGGATGGTGTCACTCCTGGAAGCTCGGGGATGGATAGATCCACCCGGCGGAGCAGTTGCGCGTTGATGGCGACGATTACTGTACTCAACGACATCAGAAGCGCACCCACAGCGGGAGACAGCAGAATCCCGATCGGTGCCAACACGCCTGCTGCGAGCGGAATCGCGAACACGTTGTAGCCGGCGGCCCAGACGATGTTCTCCTGCATCTTCCGGTAGCTCGCCTTACTGAGTTTCACGAGTCGCACTACAT
The DNA here is from genome assembly GCF_902410085.1 of Haloferax sp. KTX1. Taxonomy (NCBI): domain Archaea; kingdom Methanobacteriati; phylum Methanobacteriota; class Halobacteria; order Halobacteriales; family Haloferacaceae; genus Haloferax; species Haloferax sp. KTX1. The sequence goes on from NZ_CABPRH010000016.1 coordinate 24,244, forward strand.
CCATCGGGTTGTTCTGCACGAGGATGACATCTGCCGACTGGACGGCGACGTCGGTGCCGCTCCCGATGGCGATCCCGACGTCGGCTCGCGTCAGCGCCGGCGCATCGTTCACACCGTCGCCGACCATCCCCACCAGCTTCCCCTGGTCCTGGAGTTCCTGCACTTTCTCATCCTTGTCCTCGGGGAGGACCTCAGCGAACACCGTGTCGATACCCAGTTCGTCAGCGACAGCGTTGGCGACGTCCTGGGAGTCCCCAGTCAGCATCGCCACCTCGATGCCCAGATCGTGGAGGGCATCGACGACGCGGAAACTCTCCTCGCGGATCACGTCGGCCATCGCGAAGGCGGCGATCAGCTCTCCGTCACGAACGAGATACACCACAGTCTGGGCGTTCTGACCGGCCTCGTCAGCGAAGTGCTGGAGATGGTCGGGAATTTCGCTATCGAGTTGGGCCAACAGGTTCGGGCCACCGACGTACACCTCGTTTCCGTCGACATTCGCCCGGACACCCTTGCCTTTAATCGCCTCGAAGGCTGTCGCGTCAGGAGTAGTTACATCTCGCTCGTCGGCGGCCTCACGGATCGCTCGGGCGATCATGTGTTCGGAGTCACTCTCGACGGCTGCCGCCAGCCCGAGCGCGTCGTCCTCGTCAACGCCGTCGACGGTCGCCATATCCACGACGCCGTGTTCACCCTCAGTAAGCGTTCCTGTCTTGTCGAAGATGATGGCATCCAAGTTCCGCGCGTCCTCCATCGCAATTCGGTCGCGGACGAGCATCCCGTTGCGCGCTGCAAGTGAGGTGTTGATCGCGACGACCAGCGGGATGGCGAGCCCGAGGGCGTGTGGGCAGGCGATGACGAGCACCGTCACGACTCGCTCGATGACCGTCGCGTCGAACGAGACTGCGACCGTCCACGCAATCGCGGTCACGACTGCCGCCCCGAGCGCGACGTAGAACAGCCAGCCGGCCGCCCGGTCGGCCAACACTTGCGTCTTGGACTTGCTCTGTTGAGCTTCCTCGACGAGGCGCATGATGCCCGCGAGTGTTGTCTCCTCGCCCGTCGCACCGACGCGAACACGGAGACTCCCGTCGCCGTTGATGGTGCCGCCGATGACCTCGTCGCCAGGCTCTTTCGAGACGGGCTTGGACTCGCCGGTGATCATCGACTCGTTGACGTCGGAGTCACCCTCCTCGACGGTGCCGTCAGCAGGGACACTCGCGCCCGGCCGGACGAGCACGAGATCGCCTTCCGAGAGCTCACTGACGGGAACTTCTTCGGTCTCCCCGTCGTCGGTGATACGCTCGGCGGTGTCTGGCATCAGTTTCGCCAGTTCGTCGAGCGCGCTGGAGGCCCGCCGGACCGACCGCATCTCGATCCAGTGGCCCAGCAGCATGATGTCGATCAGCGTGACGAGCTCCCAGAAGAACGCCGACTGTGTGGGGAAAATCACGCTCGCGAGGCTGTAGACAAACGCGACGGTGATCGCCATCGAGATCAACGTCATCATCCCCGGCGACCGGTCTTTCAGCTCCGGCACCGCCATCTGGAGGAACGGCATCCCACCGTACGCGAAGACGATGACCGCGAAGACGGGGTTGATCCACTCGCTGCCCGGGAACGCGGGGGCGGAGAACCCGAGCCACTCCTGCAGCATTTCGCTGTATAGCAGGACTGGGATCGACAGGAGCGTCGAGACGAAGAAGCGCCGGCGGAACATCTGCTCGTGGCCCTCGTGCATCCCGCCATGCCCCTCACCGTGGCCCTCATGGGAACCGTGGTCGTGTCCTTCGCCCTCGTGTCCAGCGTGCTCGTGCTGCTCGTCGAGCACCGTCTCACTCTCCGCAGCAGGGTGTGCCTCTTCTTCCAGTAGCTCCTGTTCTACCCGCTGCTCGTCCGACTCGGCGTCCGATTCATCCTGCTCGCCGTGTTCGTGCTGGTGACTGCTGTCGTCCTGCTGGTGTTCCCCTCCAGGGGGATTCTCATTTGTATCTTTGTGGTCGTCCATAGCCCATATTCTCTGTAGAGGTGGATCCGCTGGCCCCCTGAATCTTCCCCACTGAAACTGTACAGCAGGACCAGCGTAGCGAAGCTTCAAAGACAACGGTTGGCCGTTGTCTCGGAGTGGTCCGCGCGATTCTCAGGCGTAAGCGGTGTACCCGGCGTCTTCGACGGCCTCCACGAGAGCTGTGACATTTGCCTCACCATCGACGCTCGCCTGTTCGCTCTCCCTGTCGACGGTCACGTCAGTCACGCCGGATACCTCTTCGAGGGCCTCTTCGACCGTCTGCTCACAGTGACCGCACGTCATGCCTTCCACGATGATCGTCGTCGTCATACAGGGATACACACGGCCTCCTCTCTTTAGCGGATTTCCCCTTCGATCATACTGATATCGTGGGGCTCAAACTTTAGATTCAAAGTGATACCTGCGGCCGTAACGAACTAGACATCGGATGCGCCAGGTGTCAATAGCGAGGTGGCTCAAGTATCGTTGTGACGCTCTCTGTACGTCTTCGCCGCTAAAAAGACATAGAGTGCGCCGATAGCCCGAATGCCCAAGCGGAATCGCTCGTTCCATTCTATCGACTCTGGACGCTCGTACAGGAACGCGGTGGCAAATCTCTGATACAGGTCGGGAAATAAGAGGACTATCGCACCGAACACGCCGGTAAGATTCATCAGCAATGCGTATGCTCGCCCGTTAAAGAGTGAAAGCGCAGCTATCAGAACACCCTCCGACCGGACTGCTGGACGTATCCACCCTCTCACTGTTCCCTCGTCTGGATTCGAAATGGCGAGTTTCTCGAAGAGCTCGACGATTTCGTCCGGGAACAGCGCTGAGATAGCGCCGAGGACACCGACGAGTGTTCGAATCATACGATATGGTACGACCGATATGGATATAACTCCCACTGCGACGCTACACTATCGAGAACGAGGGGAGTCCGAACAGTAGCGGCTTCGAACCGGGCACGACGCGCAGAGGCCGCTTGTCGAATGGGCGTCCTGAATCCTTATGAATTCGGGGCATACAGGGCGTAGAGGATAGACAGCATCCCGGCTGCGGTGACGAGTGCTGCGACGAATCCTGCTTCGAAGATCGACACCTGGAGGAGTTCGAAGAGGACGCCTTCAAGGAGGCCGCCAAGCCCGACCAATGCGAAGCCGGCGGCGACGTACAGGAGTAACTGCGTGTGATGTCGTTGGTACCCGCGATAGGCCTGATATGCGATGACCAGTGCTAACGCGGTCGTGAACAGTTTGCCGATGACGAATAGCGTGTGGTCCATGATTCAGTCTCCCCGCATTTCCTCGAAGATGGTCGTAATCCGGTCGGCGGGGTCAGGCTGGATGTCGATGTTGACGTCGAAGCCCTCCGCCTGCAGGAGGATTTCGATGCGTTCGAGGCGCGCCTCCTACTCGCTGTAGTGCCGTCCCCCGGGGTCGACGTGCGTATACTCCTCGAGGAGGCCCTGCTCGACGAGGCGGGTGACACGGCGCGAGACGGTCGGGCGTGACATGTCACATTCCTCGCTGAGCTCCTTCGCAGACAGGCGGTCGGTCTTCGTCGCCACGAGGATGTCGCGGGCGTACTCGTCGTCGAGTGTCGCGAAGATTTCCGACGGGTCGGCCTCCTTTGTAACTTCACAAAGTTTGGAGATTGTCGTCTCTCACGGTTGAAGAGTGGAGGATTTCTATGACGACCAGCTGATGCTAAGCTATTTCCTGTTATGAGTCGTACTGATTAGCATGGGTACCAGACCAACTGACCTCCGGATGGATATTGGTCGTATTGCTGATGAGTCGGTCGCCCGTGTCACGCCTGACGCCACGGTTGCCGAGATCGCTCACACGATGATCTCCCAATCGCGGTGTCCAGGTACGTGGTCGTCGAAGAATCCGATCAGATCTCTGGTATCATCACCGATCGAGACCTGATTGCTAACCTGCTCACCGAGGAAAGCGAGTTAAGTGTGCTCACAGCCGAGACGAGTGGAGACGACGTACGAGCTGCTGACGTGATGACGCGTGACCCACTTACTGTGCCAGCAGATGCTGAGATTCCAAAAGTCCTGAGACAAATGAACGAAGTGGGTGCTCGACACGTCCCGGTTGTTGAAGACGGGAGCGTTATCGGGATGATCACTCTGGACGATTTAATTACGCATGTTGCTGGTGAGAGCGCACACGTTTCAGCTCAGATGGATAACGTAGCGGGCATCATCCGAACAGAGTCTACGCACGATTGAAACGCTAATTTGGACTCAAAGTTTTTCGTGTTGCTTGTGCTTCCAGAAATAGAGTCAGTTGAGAGAGATTATCGCATGAGGAGCCGTCTAAGGACGTAGTGGAGGATGCCGCCGTGTTCGATATAGGTCACGGCGGCCGGCGTGCCGACCTGTGCTGTGACCGGGAACTCGGCAGTCGACCCGTCCGCGCGCTCGGCGATAACGGTCAGTTCGTCCATCACATCGAGCCCGTCATCGAGGCCGTGGATCGTGAAGATCTCAGACCCATCCAGACCGAGAGATTCCCACGAGTCGCCATCATCGAACTGCAGGGGGAGCACACCCATGCCGACGAGGTTGTCGCGGTAGATGCGCTCGTAACTCTCGGCGATGGTTGCGCGAACACCGAGTAGGTCCGTTCCTTTCGCCGCCCAGTCCCGGCTGGAGCCGGTACCGAACTCTTCGCCTGCCATCACGACGAGCGGGACTCCCTCCTCGCGGTAGCGCTGGCTGGCTTCGAACACGGTCGTCTGCTCGTCGGTTGGGTGGTGGATCGTATAGCCACCCTCGACATCGTCGAGCATCTCGTTCTCGATGCGGACATTGGCGAACGTTCCCCGCATCATCACCTCGTGGTTGCCCCGGCGCGCGCCGTAGGTGTTGAACTCGTGCGGCTCAACGCCGTTATCGAGCAGCCACTGGCCGGCAGGGAGGTCAGATCCGAAGGGGCCAGCAGGGCTGATGTGGTCGGTCGTAACGGTATCGCCGAGTGTCAGCAGGCAGCGTGCATCCTCAATATCGGCGACGCCGGGTTTTTCGAGGGGGAAGTCCTGGAAGAACGGCGGCTCTCGGATGTATGTCGAGTTGTCGTCCCACTCGTAGACGTCACCTGTGGGCGCGTCGAGAGCAGCCCACCGCTCGTCACCCTCGAACACAGAGGCATACTTCTCCTCGAACATCTCAGGAGAGACGTTCTCGTGGATTGCTGCCTGCACGTCCGCTGCGTCGGGCCAGATGTCCGCCAGATACACCGATTCCCCCTCCTCGTCGGTGCCTAGCGGCTCGTTCTCGAGGTCGACGTCCATCCGCCCTGCGAGGCCGTAGGCGACGACGAGCGGCGGGCTCGCGAGGTAGTTCGCGCGGATCTTCGGGTGAATACGCGCCTCGAAGTTCCGATTCCCGGAGAGGACGCTCGTCGTCCAGAGGTCGTGGTCGTCGATCGCTTGATCGATGGGATCAGGAAGTGGTCCGGCGTTCCCGATACAAGTGGTACAGCCGTAGCCGACGACCGCGTACCCGAGCTCTTCGAGATACGGAAGCAGGCCCGATTCCTCGAGGTACTGCGTGACGACACGACTGCCGGGTGCGAGACTCGTCTTGACGTACGGCGGGACATCTAAACCTTTCTCGACGGCGTTCTGGGCAAGCAGACCAGCAGCGATCATCACCGACGGGTTCGAAGTGTTCGTACAGCTCGTGATGGCGCTGACGAGGACGTCTCCGTGTCCAATTTCCACTGTCTCACCGTCGAGGTCGACCTCGACGCGTTTGGTTAACGGGTGCAGTTCCGATTCGGGTTCGACCTGAACACCGCCGTCGGTCTCCGCACCAGCTGCACCACCTTCGCCGAGCCACCGCTGTAGGGCGTCTTCGTCGACATCATCGAGGTCGTCTTCGAACTCCCCGTGGAGAAGTCCCCGGAAGCTCTGTTTCACGTCCCCCATCGGAATCCGGTCCTGTGGCCGCTTGTGTCCGGCGAGACTCGGCTCAACAGTCGAAAGATCGAACTCGACGACCTCGGTGTATTCCGGTTCCTGTTCTCCGAATAGCCCTTGCGCTTCGAGGTACTCGCGAACAAGGTCGATGTGGGCGGGGTCACGCCCGGTGAGTTCGAGATACTCGAGCGTCTGCTCGTCGACCGGGAACATACTGATCGTCGAGCCCTGTTCGGGCGCCATATTGGCGATCGTGGCCCGGTCGGGGACTGTGAGATTCTCCACACCAGGACCGAAGAACTCGACGAACCGGTCGACGACGCCGACCTCGCGGAGCCGTTCGGTGATGTGGAGCACGAGATCCGTCGCCGTCGCGCCCTCGGGTAATTCGCCTTCGAGGCGGACGCCGACGACCTCGGGAAGTTTCATCGTGACCGGCTGACCAAGCATTGCCGCTTCCGCTTCAATGCCGCCGACGCCCCAGCCGACCACACCGATGCCACCGATCATTGGGGTGTGGCTGTCCGTGCCGACGAGTGTGTCCGGCAGGAGCCATTTCTCACCGTCTCGCTCGCGGGCGTGGACGATCCGGCCCAGATGCTCGAGATTCACCTGGTGCACGATGCCGGTCCCCGGCGGGACGACGTTGAAGTTCTCGAAGGCGTTCTGCGCCCACTTGATCGCGCGATACCGTTCGGCGTTGCGCTCGTACTCCAGTTCGACGTTCTTCTCGTAGGCGTCCTCGGAGTCGAAGTAGTCGACTTGGACGCTGTGGTCGATTACGAGATCAATAGGGATCTCTGGTTCGACCAGGGTCGGGTCCCGATCTTTGCGGTCGACTTCGGATCGAAGGGCCGCCAGGTCGACAACTGCGGGCACGCCAGTGAGATCCTGTAGGACGACTCGTGATGGAGAGAACGGAACCTCTGCGTCCGGTACGTCTGGCTTCCAGCCAGCAGCATTCTTGACATCCGCTGCAGTAACAGTTTCGCCGTCGGCGTTCCGGAGCACCGACTCAAGCAGAATACGGATGCTCACAGGGAGCGTGTCGAGGTCACAGAGCCCCTGCTCTTCGAGTGCTCGAAGATCGGCCATCTTGTACGTCGTCCCGTCGACGTCGAGCTCGCGGACGGCATCGAACGGAAGTGTATCAGTCATAGTATCTACACCTGGGATTGGCAGTCGTATCAATCCCTCTCCGAATCCGATTCGACGAGAATCGGGATTTGTTACGCAGAGGCATCGTATCCAGCGTCTTCGACCACAGTCACAAGCTCATCCCGTTCAGCGGACCCCTCGACCGTCGCGGATTCTGAGTCACGATCCGCAGTAGCGGACGTAACCCCCTCAACTTCTTCGAGTGCCTCTTCGACGGTCTGCTCGCAATGTTCACAGGTCATTCCTTCGACGGTGATTGTCTGAGTCATATCCATTCGTAGATAGGGGCGAGTATTCTATGTGGTTTTCTGCTTAGAATCCAATGTTGTCGCAGCCCTAGATCACCGATTTCGAAGGTGTGTTGTGGGCAACAATAATGTATCCTGCGAGACGAAGCGGTCGTATGCGCAATTTGGATGAAACCGACTTAGAAATCCTCTCGTTACTCGCTGATGACGCCCGCCGCCCGTTCAGCGATATTGGCGAGGAGGTCGACTTGTCGGGGCCAGCCGTTTCTGACCGGGTAAAGCGATTACAGGAAGCTGGCATCATTAACAACTTCACGATTGACGTCAACCGGGCTCATCTCCGAGCTGGTGTACCGGTATTTATTCAGGCCGAAATCGGCTCAGCGTCGTTGGAGGCCGCCCGCGAGCGGGCTCGAGAGTCAGATGGCGTTGAACACGTCTTCACGACCTCCGAAGGAGATCTTTGGTTCTATGCCCGTGTTGAAGCCCAGAACGTACGTCAGTGGGTAGATGGACTCTTTAACGAGATCGATGTAGCAGATTACACCGTCACACTAATTGACGAGCTTGAATGGACGCCGTCCGTTGATGGCGTCGAATTTGCACTCACCTGTGATGAATGTAACAATACCGTTGATAATCAAGGTGAAACGACGAGAATCGACGGAGAGATCTATCACTTCTGTTGTCCGTCCTGTCTCACACGGTTCGACGATCGGTATCAGCGACTCGAAGAGGGAGCGTAACGCCGTCTTTGGAATCCAAATTTTCCTGCAGTCGAAACCCCGCCTCTCGAAGCAGTAAATCGCCTAAACCTAGACCCCGTATAGTAGAACAAGCATGACAAGCCAAACAATCCATCTTGATATCACGGGAATGTCCTGCGCCAACTGTTCGGCGACGATCCAGGACACTCTCGAATCGCTCGACGGGGTATCGGAGGCGGATGCGAACTTCGCCACCGACGAGGGTTCCGTCACCTACGACCCTGAAGAGGTATCGCTCAAAGAAATCTACGACGCGATCGACGAGGCCGGGTACGGCGCAGTCTCTGAGACGGTAACGATTGCCATCTCCGATATGACCTGTGCCAACTGCGCCGAGACCAACCAAACCGCTCTTGAAAATATTCCGGGCGTCGTTAATGCGGAGGTCAATTACGCAACCGACGAAGCACAGGTCACCTACAATCCTGCGGAAGTATCTATTGGTGCGCTGTACGATGCTATCGAGGAGGCTGGCTACTCGCCCGTCCGCGAAGATGGTGCCGACGAAGAGTCGGGCCAGGACGCACGAGATGCCGCCCGTCAAGCCGAAACTCGGAAACAACTCAGGTTGACCCTCTTTGGGGCAGTGTTATCGGCACCGTTGCTCTTCTTCCTCATCGACAATTATCTGCTCGGTGGCGCGATCGTCCCTGAAGCCGTCTTCGGTGTGGAACTTGGCTGGGTTGAGTTCCTCCTCGCCACGCCGGTACAGGCGATCCTCGGCTGGCCGTTCTATAAGAACTCGTACAAGGCGATCGTGAAGAACGGCCGCGCCAATATGGACGTGCTGATTGCGATCGGTTCAACAACGGCCTATCTATACTCTGTGGCAGTCCTTGCTGAACTCATTGCAGGTGGACTTTATTTCGACACGGCAGCCCTCATCCTCGTGTTCATCACGTTGGGTAACTATCTCGAAGCTCGGTCGAAGGGCCAAGCGGGTGAGGCCCTCCGAAAGCTCCTCGAAATGGAAGCCGAAACGGCGACCATTGTCCGCGAGGACGGCAGTGAAGAAGAAGTTCCACTCGAAGAGGTCACAACTGGTGACCGGATGAAAATTCGTCCAGGTGAGAAGATTCCCACAGACGGTGTCGTTGTCGACGGTCAGTCTGCCGTCGACGAGTCAATGGTCACTGGCGAATCTGTGCCTGTCGAGAAAGAGGAGGGCGATGAGGTCGTCGGCTCGACGATTAACGAGAACGGCGTCCTTGTCGTGGAGGCGACGAAGGTTGGAGAAGACACGGCCCTCCAACAGATCGTCCAGACAGTCAAGGAGGCCCAGTCGCGCCAGCCCGACATCCAGAATCTCGCCGACCGCATCTCCGCGTACTTCGTGCCTGCGGTCATCGCGAACGCCCTTCTCTGGGGTGTCGTCTGGTTCCTGTTCCCCGAGGCTCTCGCTGGCTTCGTCGACTGGCTCCCGCTGTGGGGTCAGGTTGCTGGCGGCCCGGCCCCGGTCGGTGGGACCGTTTCAGTCTTCGAGTTCGCGATAATTGTCTTCGCGTCCTCGATCCTCATCGCCTGTCCCTGTGCGCTGGGGCTGGCGACGCCCGCAGCGACGATGGTCGGGACGACGATTGGTGCCCAGAACGGCGTCCTGTTCAAGGGCGGTGACATCCTCGAACGCGCAAAAGACGTCGACACGGTCGTCTTCGACAAGACGGGCACCCTCACGGAGGGTGAAATGGAACTCACCGACGTGGTCGTCTTTGATAGCGATGGAAATGTGGTGACTGACGGTGGCGAGCCGACCCCAGATGGTGGACAGCTCAGCACCCGTGAGCGCCTCTCAGAGGATGATGTGCTTCGACTGGCGGCGATAGCTGAAAGCGGCAGCGAACACCCGCTCGCCCGTGCAATCGTCGAAGGGGCCGAAGAACGCGGCCTGGACGTGACTGAGCCTGACGACTTCGAGAACGTTCCGGGCCACGGGATCAAAGCAGTCATTGGTGACAGCGAGGTGCTGGTCGGCAACCGCAAGCTGCTGCGGGACAACGGGATCGACCCCTCTCCCGCTGAGGAGACGATGGAACGCCTCGAGAACGAGGGGAAGACGGCGATGCTGGTCGCCTACGAGGGGGAGCTCGTGGGTGTGGTCGCCGACGCCGACACAGTGAAGGAAAGCTCCAAGCAGGCTGTCACAGCACTCCAAGAGCGGGGAGTTGACGTGATGATGATTACGGGCGACAACGAGCGAACTGCCCGTGCGGTCGCTAAACAGGTGGGTATCGACCCGAAGAACGTCCGCGCAGGAGTCCTTCCTGAGGACAAGTCCAACGCGGTCGACAGTATTCAAGACGAGGGCCGGCAGGCGATGATGGTCGGTGACGGCGTCAACGACGCTCCGGCACTCGCGGTCGCACACGTCGGGACAGCAATCGGCTCCGGCACCGACGTCGCCATCGAAGCTGCAGACGTCACGCTGATGCGAGACGACCCGCTCGACGTGGTAAAGGCGATCCGAATCTCAGACGCGACACTCCAGAAGATCAAACAGAACCTCGTGTGGGCGCTCGGTTACAACACGGCGATGATTCCGTTAGCGTCGCTCGGCCTCCTCCAGCCCGTGCTCGCTGCAGCAGCAATGGCGTTCTCGTCGGTGTCGGTGCTGACGAACAGTCTCCTGTTCCGGCGGTACACCCCCGATCACGACTACAAGCTCTTCGGATTTCTTCGCTAACCGTCACCTCTAGATCAATGTCGAATATTTCCCGGCACACGGTTCGAAGGTACCTCGTCGAGACAGCCAGTAGCGAACCGACATACCTCCGGGCTCGCGAGATTGCCAGCGACCTCGACGGATCTCCCAAGGCAGTCGCGCAGTATCTCAGCCAGCTCCAGGACGAACTCACAATCGTTTCACTCGAACAGTGGGGGCGCTCGAAAAGCACGACGTGGCGATTGGAGGTAAACGGGTCGTGAGTACTGTCACCCGCCGCGTCGAGACTGTCCTTCCGGAGACCGGCTCACGCGAGTGGTGGGCGCTGTACCTGCTGGCCCCGCTCGTCCTCCTCGGTGGGGGCATCCTCGTGTTTCCGACGTTGGTCTACGACCGGTTCATCTGGCAGTATCTCTGGGGACCAGTCGTCGCCGATGCGGCCGGTCAGCCAGTCACGCACGAGGGGGTTCGTGCTGTCCAGGGCTACAACGCGGTGAACACGGTAATCTACCTCGCGGCAGTCGTATACAGCCTCCCCGGACTACGTGCGTATCTCGACCAACTCGACGTCACGTTCGACGCACGACTGGCCTACGGGTTCGCTCCGATCATCATCGCAGGTGGGGCGATGCGCGCCCTCGAGGATCTCGGGCTGCTCGGGGACTACGCGGTGTGGTTCATCACGCCATCGATTTACATCGTCGTCACCGCTGTCACCATCCTCGCGCTCGGTGTCGGTGCACTCTTGCGTGACCAAAATATCGGATCTATCCCGCTAACAGTCGGGCTCGTCGGGTCGGTGTGGGCTGTCGGGGCCGTCTGGTGGGCTGTTTGGCACGGCCTCTCGACATCGACCCCACTCCGCCTATGGGTTCCTGTCGCGACGACGGGGATAGCGCTCGGCGTAACCGCACTCTACTACTGGGGCGCGAGTTTCGTCAATATCACACACCTTCGACACCCGCTAATTCTGCTGGCCGTTTTCGGCCAGTTGTGGGACGCTGCGCAGAATCTCATCGGTGTGACGTTCCTCGGCTACTCCCCAAAGCTGGTCGTGACGAATCTCGTGTACCAGGCGACTGGATTCTCCGGATCGACGTTCGTGCTGAAACTCGTCGTGACTGTCGGCATCGTGTGGTATCTCGCCGATGCGAAAGAGGAGATGAATCACACGTGGTGGTGGCTTATGACGTTCTTCATCGGAGCGATCGGACTCCCGATGGGCGTTCGTGGGTCACTTCGGATGCTGTTGGGAGCTTAACGATGGCCTCAAAGATTGGCAAAAACCGATGACACGAACGTCCAAAATTGCGGTAATAGGTGGAGGGATGGCCGGGCTTGCAGCAGCTGCTGGATTCGACGACGCTGGATTCGTCGTCGAACTATATGAGCGGCAGTCCTACGATAGCAAACGCGTTAATTGCGGAGAAGCGATGACAGCGGTATCGAAGATCCCACTCGAGCCGACTGTAGAGAACGGCTTTCTCAATCCGCTGCCAGCGATGGAAGTGGAGGTGTATGACGGAATCGACGCCGATCGCCACCGCACTGGAGCCGGCACCTTTCCTGCTGCGGATACATATATAACGGACCGGCTCTGTTGAAATCCTCAGAGGGTTACAGGTTCGCCCGGTAGTTTGACCGAATGCAGACCCTCCCGAAGTCGCGGTTACTCCGGTTTGTTGAGCAGGCGTATCACTTGGCTCGAAGAGCCGTCGCTCGGTATTCCTCGAAGTTCTCGAAACGCCGGTACACACTCCACCAACACATCGTCCTGCTGTGCCTCAAGGTTCGGAAGAATACGACATACCGGACGCTTCTTGATGAACTCCTCGAGATGCCTCGGATACGAAACGCCATCGATCTTGAGAGACTCCCGTCGCCATCAACGTTATGTAAAGCGTTCAACCGACTTGATATGGCGGTTTGGCGCGTTCTGCTCAATCTCTCGGTCACACTTCTCCCGACTAGCGGTGTCGTCGGTATCGACGCCTCCGGGTTCGACCGGAGTCACGCCTCGAAGCACTACACGAAACGAGCGAAGTTGACGATTCAGCAGTTGAAAGTCACGCTCCTCGTAGACACGAGGTCAAACGCGATTCTCGACGTACACGTGACGACGACGCGAAAACACGATTCGCAGATTGCGCCGTCGCTCATTAAGCGGAATACCGAGAAAGTAGCGGTTCTCCTCGGCGACAAGGGATACGATGACCAGAAGGTTCGCGCGTTAGCCCGTGAAACTGGTGTTCGTCCGCTCATCAAACACCGCGAGTTCTCGTCACTCCACAAAGCGTGGAATGCTCGACTGGACGCCACTCTCTACGGTCAGCGCAGTCAAAACGAGACGGTAAACTCTCGCCTCAAACGTAAATACGGTGCATTCGTCCGCTCACGGTACTGTTGGAAGCAGTTCCGCGAACTTGTTGTCGGCTGTCTCACTCACAACATCGACAAGTCACTCTGAACGTTAGATATTGTGGAGTCACCTATCGATGTAACGAGAAACCAAGTTGGCAAGAAGAAGACCAAGAGGAACCGCTACTCCAGCTGCCAGGCCAAGTACAAGTCCACCACCAAGTGAACCTTGTTCAAGATAGCGGCTCTGTTGAAACCCTCAGTCGCTGATAGTTTTCTGAAGCCGTGCTGAATACAGCGCGCAAGTCGGTCAGGCGAGATTGATTACAGACGAACCTTTTGGATGGTTCGATGCAGGTAGGTTGATAATCGGATGAACTGTATATGTGTAATGTGCTTGAATCGTCATTTGCTCGTTTTGTGGCGACCGTTCTGGGTGTCCTTTTCTTTGCACAATTGATAGACGGGCTGTTCATCCCGCCTGACCCGTTCACACAGTTGCTCTTCATCGGTCCAGTGATCGTTGTAGCTCTCCCGGTTGCGTACTACCTGAGTTACCGAGGCGGGTACGAGCGACTGGCAACACGTGTAGATTGGTGAATTTTCCACATTCAATCTCGCGTGAGTAAGCCGAACCAACGTGAATACAACAGTAGGGAATTGCTGAACTCTCCCTCTGTCTGTGTCACGTATCTCTTGTCAGAACCTGAGGGTTTCAACAGAGCCAAGATAGCCAACTAAGAAGCCTAACACTGCCGCTATCACGGTATATACCACCGCACGCCGACGGTTGAACGATATTATATCACTCACATCTGGTCTTTGAACTGAGGTAATATACAATCTTTGTGATGATATACACACATACCTACCGAACGGCTATTCCATCGAGACAAATGTTGGGACGATAGGATTTCAACAGAGCCAACGGACCGAAATGTCGTTGAGCAGTCCTGGGCAGAACAACTCTCAGAGAAGGGTGTTGACATCCACGAAAACCAGTCTATCACACGGACAGATTTCCACGAGTTCACCGATGAGTATGATCTCGTCGTTGATGCAACCGGTCAGCCATCACTCTCTAGTAAAGCGCTCGGAACAACCAACGAGTATTCAGGATATATGGTAGCGCTTAACAGTGATGTCGAAGGGGACTTCACCGAGTTGTACCCGAACAGCCGGATAATTCTGGAGAACTATACAGGGTACTCGTGGGCATTCCCGAAGACATCGCAACGAGCCAACGTTGGTATCGGCTGGACGGTCAGTGACCGGCCTAATGATTATATGAAGGCATTGAGGGAAGCCTGTGAGCGGAATGGGTGGCCAGTCCCGTCGCAGGAACGGACGAACGTCGCAATCATTCCCGAGGGACCAAGCCTTGATCCCGACAGAACCCATCTACCGGAGCATTCAGTCGTACGAGTGGGTGATGCTGCAGGTATAGCAAACCGACTCACCGGAAAGGGGATCTCACAGGCCGTTGAATCGGGATTCTTGGCCGCAGAGCTGGCTAACAGAAGCCAATTACGCAATTATCCTGATAGATTATATCAGAGGATGAAAACGGAGTACATTTTCGCCACAGTTGTGAGATACTTTCTTGAAACTCGTAATCCCAAGGTTCTGGGAGCAGCAATTCGTGCCGCTGCCGGGATCGATATTGAAGACGTTGACCGGTCTCCGAGTGCAGTTCTACTGCGTCTCCTCCGCCACCCTGTTTTATTTGCCCGTATTTTCTCGAGACGACGAGTTTTAAACCGTGTCTATGGAGGAATGACTAACCAGTGGGAGTTAATTGATTGATATCCACTCGAGTTAAATTCTCGGCTCTGTTGAAATCCTTAGAGGATGATAGCTTCGGTGCCCGCTGCGGTCAGTACAGGTTGGACAGATATCGGAGTCGGCTCTCTCTTTCCCGATGTTGTTCTATCTATCCTGCTGAGACTGGAGAATTCGGTATTACTCGCTACTGGTTCGTTGTTCCACGTACTCGCGCGTCTCTCCGTGCAACACGTATTCCACCTGCTGAAGCTCGTCGATCGACCCCGAGCCGGTGACGAACATCGCTGTCCGCAGCTCGGCGATCAGGTCCTTGACTCGTTCGATGACAGCGTCTGGCCCGTCTGTAGCTGGTTTCAGGAACGGTTTCGCCAACCCGCCGGCGTGGGCACCCAGGGCAATCGCTTTTGCCACGTCCAATCCCGTTCGTACACCACCACTCGCAATTACGCAGTCGTGTTCGGCAACACACTCGATCGTGCTTGCAGCGGTTGGGATGCCCCATTCTCGGAACAGGGTGCCGATTCGTTGCTGTCGCGGCGCGTTCGCGGCTGCTGCGCGATAGGCCTCGATCCCGGACCAAGTCGTCCCACCTTTTCCAGCGACGTCAATCGCGTCAACGCCTGCCGCAGTCAGCTCTCGGGCAGTCTCCCCGGAAATTCCGTTGCCCGTTTCCTTGACGATAATCGGCACCGAGAGTGCCTCGGACACTCGTTCAACCGCAGCTACACAGTTCCGCCCATCGACATCGCCTTCAGGTTGAGTGGCTTCCTGGAGGAAGTTCAGGTGGACCGCGAGCGCGTCGGCGTTAATCATCTTGACTGCCTGCTCGACCATCTCGATGTCGTACTCTCGAAGCTGTGCAGCGCCGAGGTTCCCGTAGATGAACGCATCGGGTGCAGCATCGCGGACGACCGTGTACGATTCAAGGACGCGTTCGTCGTCGAGTTCGAGGCCTGCTCGCTGGCTACCGAGACCCATGGCGATACCGGTCTCGCTGGCGGCCCGGGCCAGCGCCCGATTAATCTCCGTCGTGTTCTGGTGCCCGCCAGTCATGCTCTCGATGAAGATTGGGGCAGATAGGTCGTGACCCAGAAAGTCGATGGAGGGGTCGATCGCGTCGTAATCGAGTTCCGGAAGCGCGTTATGGATGAGTCGGACGTCGTCAAAGCCCGTCCCTGTCGTTTCGACGTCCCGCTCCTGAACGATTTGAAGGTGGTCGTCTTTTCGGTCTTCAGTCTCCGAGGAGTCCTGCGCCGTCATTAGTCGAGTTTGTACAAGAGATGGGAAAACAATACTGTTGTATCGACTCGCCCCCATTCTAACTATTCTTGAAATGATAATATCCTGGGGTCGCTCTGTGTCTGTATCCAGCATTGCGCTGCTATACGACATAAATGACAGAGGTACCAGTGATAAGTTCGCAGGCCTCCTGAGCAGGCAATTCACCATTAACAGCTCTGAGATCAACCTCCTTGTGAACGGTTCTATGACATCTTCGGTGGAGAGTACCACTGCGAATTGTCCCTACCATGGTCAATAAGCTCGTCGGGAAAGATCAGTAGAGAGAACAACAAGACCGACGGTTCTCTTCAGATAATTAATTCGAGATCGAGAAAGGGAGTAGCGACGATGCACAGCAATACGAGGATCGCCGCGGAACGGAGTACGCCTACCGCCTGTAGCTGGGTCTCTGGGAGGGACTCGGCGATTCCGGACAGCGCAGTTCCGACGACCATAAATAGTAACCACCGGGTTTCGCCAGCGTCGCCGACGCTCCAAGCGTACACGAACATGCACAAGAAGGTAAGCGACACGCCGAACTGAAAGAGTGCCATACGACGGCCTTGTGGCTCGTTGAACAGCACCTCGCTGATATAGGGGACCATAAGCGACGCGTTCCTGTTTCCGGTACAAAATAATGCCGCAACGCGATCCCAGTAGAACATCCTCTCCCGTGCTACACGATTCCTCTGCGGGAGACGGTAGGTGACATACTGCGAAATGCGTACGTGTAGTGAGGCCGCGATTCACGCTACAATGTATCTGGAGAAGAGGATTTCAACAGAGCCAAATTCTCAGAATCTGTTAGCTACTGAGAGGATCGGTAAGTACAAAGGATTAGATCAGTAGATGAATTCAGTCCCTCAAACAGAATTTTCCGAAATCCAGAAATCGGTGGGCTCAGCTTCATCGGTGCTCCTGCTTACATGCCCCAGCACACAATCAGTGCGTTGAGGGTGACCGAATTCCTTCTTGAGGATCATCCAACTCACCTCTGACACCCGCGTTCCTGCAATGAGCCCCGACTCTTAGAGATCACGAACCACCACCAATCTTTTTACCACTTCTGATAAACTCAGTCGTGAGGTGAAGTATGCCATGTCAACACAATCCATTCGAACGAGATTTCTCGGAACTGAGACGTCGTTCTCGGTCTCAGGAGCCTGGTTGTCGTATTGGATCCTGCTGCTTCGGCTGACCGCCGGGTGGTGGATGCTCCACGCCGGCCTTGACAAGATCTGGGCGTGGCCCTTCGACGCCAGCTGGTTCGTCGGCGGAGCCGCTCAGGGCACGATTCTCGCCCCCTTCGTCACGCCGTTCAGCGACGGCATCCTGTTGGCGTTCGTCAACGTGGCGGTACCGCTTGGGCAAACCGCCATCGGTTTCGGGCTGATACTCGGTGTCCTCACGAGGACCGCCGCCTTCTTTGGTGCCTTCATGATGCTGTTCTTCTACTTCATCAACGGCTACGGTGGCGGCTGGGCCAACGGTATGGTCACGGGTGAACTACTTGGGATCATGGTCTTCGGAACCATTGTGGCACTCGGAGCGGGCGGCGTCCTGGCAGTCGATAACCGCCTGCGTGAGATGGAACTGTTCGAGAACACGCGATTACGGAAACTCCTCGGGTGACTACCAATGAGTGACTTATCAACGGCAGACCAAATCGCCATGTACGTCGGCGGTGGCTTGGTTGTCTTGGGCGTCGTCGTGATCGGCCTGCTCGACATGCTACTGGGAGCCGGGCACCCAGTCGATAGCGAGGGAGCAATCGAACACGCTGCAGTGGTCCCCATCGACATTAGGGCGGGCATCATCCTGCTCGGCTTGGTGATTTGGGGACTCGTCGCCGTTTACAAGTTTGCCGCAGGGTCGGCACCGTCGGGATCGACTACGGGCCAAACCCCATCCGGCATGGACGACTAGTTCAACAACTCAGTCTACGGCTCTCTCGTTGGTGTGGGCTACTGGATATCTTCTCCTCGTAGCCGTGCTCGCAATTGGTGTTTACTACCGAGCCACACAGGCGAGTTGATCACAAGAGAAATCAGTCATAAATGGAACAAAACAAGTCACGGGATCGTTCTGAAATCAAAGGTATCGGTGAGGGCGGTATTCTCTAATCCCCGAATCACTTGACCCCGGTGAGTTCACCCTCTCACGGTGGCAATCAGTTGGAGATGTCCTCATCAGTAGCATCTAATCGCTCACGGCGACGTCTATACTCCTCCTCGTCAATTTCGCCCCTGGCATAGCGGTTCTGGAGCGTTTTTCTGGCTGAGTCGTCGGTAGTCGATTGAGGAGATTTTTGGTTTCCAAGCCAGTAGAGCCCGCCACCGAGAACGCCCAGCATTCCGAGTACGCCACCAACAGCTGGTAGCCCTCCAACTCCACCTCCGTTGCGGCCACTCATCATTCCAGAACCACCTCGTCCCATCATTCCACCACCAGTATTCCCGCTTCCATCGCTGCTTGAGCCGTAGGCGACTGTACCCTGGTCAACAATCGCCTCACTCGATGGGACCTCTCCATCCGGGATTGAATCCTCCTCTGCCGGTCCGCCAGGACTGCCAACTACGATCCGTCCGACCATCCCAATCGACTTGTGCGGGATGCAGTAGTAATCATACGTCCCTGGCGTTTCGAACGTATATTCGAAGCTCCCGTCTGAGATCGTCCCACTATCGAAGGCGGAAGCGCCCTCCGGAATACGATCTGCGTACGCCGTAGCGGAATGTGCCCCCGCTGCGAGTTCAAATTGAACGGTTGTCCCGGGATCAACACGTAGGCCGATTGGGTCGAAGTAATTGTTTCCCATCTCCACGATGGGCGTCTCCTGTGCGTTCGCTGACTGAGCAAAGCCGGTGCTGGCGACTGCGCTGGCACCGACAATGCCTAAGAATTGACGTCGGCTGTGATGTGTCATGTTGTCTGGATCATTCTTCGGTGGGTAGCTACGCGCGATACTGGTGCGAAGACTTCGGACGTGACTCACTCCGAACTTGTCGTTTGTTCCCATTACTACTCATAACCATATGCTGAATCGAGCACACCATTTCGATGTAACGGAACGATGCTGCCGAACGGTTGGTTTCGATACCCTCGAGTCGATCCGCAGGTGTTCAAACGGGTGAAACGCGGTTTGGGTAGTGGTCACTCTGATTGTTCGAGCTTTTCTCGTCGGGCTTCGAACTCTTCGTCCGTGAGATCGCCACGAGCGTACGCCAGACGTAACTCTTCCATCGCGGGGTTATGAGACGTCTGTGTCTCGCTCATCCGCCGGAAGATGAGATATCCACCGCCCAGAAGCGCAAGGAGGAAGATGACCGGGACGAGCATCCCGATGAGGGGCCACCAACCACCTGTGGTACCGTACTGGCCCATCATTCCTCCGTATCCCATCATCCCACCGAACCCCATACCCATTGTGAGCAAGGGAAGGAGGATGAACGCTCCGAGGACGATGAGCAGTATCGTCGTCGTATCCAGTTGATCCGATGATGCCATCAGAGATCAGGCCTCCGATGCGGATCCGAACTCGTCAGTTACGGCTGCCAGTACGCGGTCGAATCGTTCGCTGACCTCGGTCGCGACGGAGTCAAGCGCGTCGTTATCAGCGATCCCGACTAACTGTTCCGGGTCGACCGCACTCACCACGATGACGCCGTCATCGTTCTCGTAGACGATGACGTTACAGGGCAAGAGCGCACCGAGTTCAGTTTCTACACTCAACCCTTCGTATGCCAGCGGAGGATTGCACGCACCGAGGATGCGATACTGGCGGAACTCCTCACCGAGTTTCTCCTTGAGCGTCGCCTGAATGTCGATGTCACAGAGAACACCGAATCCCTCGTCTTTGAGCGCGGCATTCGTTGCGTCGACGACATCGTCGAACTCTCCATCAATCTTGGTTTGTATTGTGTAACTCATGTAATACTGTATCCTGTTTACGCACTTAAGCTCCCGTCGCCCCAACTGGCAGACGAGAATTTTTTCTCGACGATGCTCCTTCTATTTCGGTCATGGGCACTACTCGAGTTGCTTTCGTCGACGTTCGAACTCTTCATCGGAGAGTTCACCGCGAGCGTAACGCTCACGAAGAACCGAAAGCGGCCGACTATCACTCCTCTCAGAATCTCTGTTGAGGAGTGAGTAGACGAGATAGAGCGGGACGACGATTAGGAGCCCCATCCAAAGGAAGCTCCAGAGGCCCATTCCACCGCTGAAGACCCCCCAACCGCCGCTACCCATCATACCGCCGCCGTAGCCTCCACCACCGTGAGCCGCTGCGGTGCCCGTTGCTACAATCAACAGCGGAACCGCTAGTATTGCGATTCGACGAGTCGTCCGCCCGAGAGTGTTGGTGTAGTGTGTCATTGTGATCGTTGAGTCAGTAAGTCGAATATCTATCGTGTCAGACGAGGATCCGAACAGGGATCGTTAGCAGCCGTACCCCTGTCCGTTCATCCCCGTCGCGGTGTGATTGTCGTCCGCCATATCTTGGGCCATCTCGTCGACGGTCACGCCCATGTGCGCTTCCATCTCGTCAACGGCATTCGGGCCCATGTAGTCGGTCATGTGACCTTCCATCCAGGCCGCCCAGTCTGCTGCACTACCATCGGCTGGCGTCCCTTCAGCTGCCGTCTCGTTCCCCTGGATCGGTTCGTCACCGTGTGCGCTAACTACCGGGGCGGCAAACGCGAGTCCGACAATCGCGAGCACCACGAGCAGCCATCGTCCGAGGTTTCGGTTGGTCATTGTTTTTCGCCTCAAGTAGTCATACGGTGGGTTCGGGGTTATCTTCGTGGGAGTGAACTCAAACAGGAGAGCGTTCAAGAACGTCTATAACGCCATCTAAACGTTTTCTACTGACGGGATCGTTCATACCTGCCGAATTCGAAAGGATCAGAGGAATGGTGAGAGCAAAGGGGATCCGTCGAGACTGTTCACCTCATTGCGGCGATCCAGACAATAACCACGGTTCAGGCGGCGAGGGAGGCTCGGGTATTGCTGACCACGAACGAGATGGATCAGTTCCCTCGGAACTGGTGATACTGCCTCGTGAGTGCCTGACGATGGTAGAGGATTCCAATTGTCATGAGGAACAGAACGGTCGCAATTTCGTAGCCATACGCACCAAGCAATAACATCGTTGAAGAACCACTCAGTCCGCCTGCAAGTAGTACGGCAAACAACGGGCTAACGCAGGCAGGGCACGCCACAATCCCGACTATTCCTCCGACTGCCGACTGCGAGAAATCAAGCAATGCATCATAGACGAGATACGCCAGCGCGAACAGGCCAACCGCTTGGTAAGGAATGAGCGAGACCGTGATCAGGTCACCTGTATAGACGAAGACCGGACTCCATCCCAAAGATCGACCCCACGTTATTCCGAAGCCGCTTGGTCCAGTGAGCTGCCCGAAATGAGAGGTGCTCGGTCCAAGTAATCCTGAAAAATAAAACATCACGATGAGATATAGAGCAACGACAAGTGCGGCACCAATACGATACACTCGACGTTTCGTTACAGGTCGAGTGTGCCAGATCACCCAGACTGAGGCGGTGAACCAAATAAATGGAAGGACGAAATGGGTCCACCGGCTCCCCATATCTCCTGTGAAATATGCGTACACCAACCCGGCGATCAACTGTGCGGCGAGGAGGAGATTGAGCCACGTGCTTGACTTGAGAACCCGGCTAATGCGATCAGTTTCGAGTGTTGCTTGTGACATGATGGGTAGTGTTAGTATGAATTTCTACGTCTGTTAGTTCTGCAGGTCATCACTCGGATACACGCGGTAGGTTCGACCCTGTCGTTCCCGATACAGCAGCCCGCGCTCCTCGAGTGAACTCACGGTCTGGCTCACTTTACTCTTTGAGAACTCAGATCGATCCCGAAGTTCGATCTGCGTGATTCCAGGCGAGTTCAGGACGGGTTCAAGGACGCGTCGTTCATCATCCGGTAAGAGATCGAGAACGCGCGCTTGCGGATCCGATTCAGGATTGATAGGCGTCGCCGGCGAGGCGTCATCGTCTATCGATGTAGGCGTTGCCTCCGATACCTGATCGGGGTCGATGTGATCCGCTGAGTCGGTTGTCGAATCGATGAGATTCCCTCGAACCACGTAATAGATGCCACCGATACTGCCTGCGACCAGAAGGGTTCCAACCACGTACCAGAGAGGATCTGGACCGTGAATCGCCCCCATAGACGAGTCCATCATCGGCCCCATCGACTGCTCGATAGCGCGACGCTGTTGATAGGCCCGCCAACTGAGTAGTCCGCCAGCCAAGAGGACGAACCCAAGGAGCACACCAACGACGGTATCCGCTGGACGTTGGTTCATATGACATCCCCTTGTTTCGATATCTGACTGCTCATACAATCAATTTTGGCGCGACAGGTGTGACAATTGCGGATTGAAGGTGCGATGATGAAGTGCTTCACAGCGGATGAACCACAGTACATCTATCAGTGATCGTGATCGTGGTTTGTTATCTGCGGGCTTTGATCAGCAAATTCCGTGGGCTCTTCCTCGAATGCCCGCTTACAGGTCTTCGAGCAAAAATAGTACGTCATCCCATCATTGGACGCACTCGGCCCCTCATCGTCGGTCCGCATGCCACACACCGGATCACGATACTGACCTGGTGCGCCGATTCCACGTCGGTAGACATACAGGAGGAACCCGGAGAGCGCGAAGGCGATAATATTGAGGTAGAACGTGTAGTTGAGCTCGAAGTACGTCTGTTCGGTCGCCGTCTCGCCACCGGCCAGATCTGGTACGATGCCGAGGGCGTCGAACAGCAACTCCATGAGGAAGCCAGTGAACGCCATCGTCACGAAGAAGACGCCAAGGATGTACAGCATGATCTTCCAGCCGTAGTACTTCCGGTAGACGTTCAGCACGGGCACGGTGATGAGGTCGGCGTAGACGAACGCGATGATCCCGGCGAAGCTGACGCCACCGCCCCACAGCGCGACGGCGAACGGGACGTTGCCCATACTGCCGACGAAACTGAGGACGGCGATGATGACGCCCATGACGGCGTTCTCGGCAGTCACGAGCAGGCCGTCGCCCTGAATGAACAGCGTGTTCCACACCCACTGCGGGACGAAGACGATGACGAACCCAGAAATAAGGAAGCCGGCGACGATGTCTTTCCAGATCATCGACCACTCCTTGCGGTACTGATTCCCGACCTTGTACCAGCCACCCCACGACAGCAACTCGTCACGCCACCCGCCGCTACTCGACGTCTCCTGGCGATAGGTCTCCATACAGCCCTCCGAGCAGAATTTGAGCGTCTCACCGCCGTCGGTCGTGAGCGTGTACTCGTCTTTCCCCTCCATCCCGCAGGTGGGATCTTCCGTGACGCCCGCCTGGCGGTCGCGCTCGTTGAGCTTCTCGCGGACTTCGTTAAACAGGTTTTCGGGAAGCGTAAGGTGGACGATGGCGGCCATGACGGCGATGAGAATCAGGCCGCCGAGCAGTTCCGCGACGAGGAACTCCCAGCCAAGCAGGATGAGAATCATCAGCCCTAGTTCGACGATGAGGTTCGTCGACGCGAACATGAACGCGAGGAAGTTCACCGCGTGCGCCCCCTTCTTGAACAGGCCCTTCCCGATGGCGACGGCGCCGAAACTACAGCCACTGCTTGCTGCTCCGAACACAGTCGCCTTGGTAAGTCCAGTTAGATCGCCCTCACCCAGCACCTGTGCCATCCGCTCCTTCGAGACGTAGACCTGGACCAGACTCGTAATCGTGAGGCCCATGATGATCGCCCACGCCGCCGTCCAGAGAAATCCGACACCGATACGAAGGGATTCAAGAACTCCGTCGATTATCGTCGCCTGCATAGGTGTATCATTGTAGGGATCATCTATTGCGGTTTTGATTAGAATATACTGCCTATGAGGGTATCAGTACTATGGCATCGTAACCGTCGGCCATAGATGATCTATCGTGAAGAGGGGAAAACATTGCAAACCTCCACAAGCTCCACGGAATCCGACTTCAGATTCAAAAGGGGAATCTGATTAAATCACGCCGACGTATTAGAGGCTAATGGGACCAGTAGAGACCGATGATATCCCAAATGAGGGGAACACCACCTGGAAGAACAGCCTTCGCCGGCCTGCTCGGTTGTCCAGTACGGTAACTGTCACATCCACTTCCTAATTTACGATGGCTGTCGATCTGGCAATCCATGATGCACTCGTTCTCACAGCCGACGAGCGGAACCGCCTGTACGAGCGCGGCACAGTATGCATCACCGATGGCTGTATCGAAGAAGTCCGACCATCACGTGCAGGAGACGGAGAATTAGAAGCGTCCACCGTTATCGACGGGAACGGGAAACTGGTGATGCCGGGGTTGGTGAACGCCCACACGCACTTGGAGATGACACCGCTCATCGGTGCGTTTAGCGAACTCGAGCTGACGGAGATGCTTGGGAGTGGGACGGCCTTGTTTAACAGATTAGGGAACGGCGAATTCGAGTACCTCGTCGAGGCAGGCGTCGAGCTCGCAGCGCTCAATTTCCTCTTGGGCGGTGTCACGACCGTGAACTCGATGGACGCACGGCCTGCCGCAGGTGCAGAGGCGTTCGGGGAAGCAGGGCTCCGCGGATTTTTCGGCCCGGCGATCTCGGACCTCTTCTGGGACCAACCAGTCGATCAGCAGTTCTCCCGTGCTCGCGAGTTCGTCGAAACGTACCACGACACGTACGAGGGCCGAATCAGGGCGACGATCTGCCCGCACGACGACTGGTCGTGTACCAGGCAGCTGTGGGAACGGACCGCGTCCCTCGCCGCAGAGTACCCGGACCTGCTCGTCCACACGCACTTGCTCGAACTCGAGGAGAGTAACACGATGGCACGAGCGAACGGTGGCGAGGACTCGGTGGGATTGCTCGACGACGTTGGACTCCTGGACGACCGACTGGTCGCTGCTCACTTCCGCCTCGCCGACGAAGAGGACATCCAGCGAACCGCCGAGGCGGACGCGGCTGTTGCGCACTGCCCGTCCGTCTTCTGTTACTGGAATCCGGACGGGGAGACGCAGTGGACGCCCGTTCCCGAGCTTCGAGCCGCCGGCGTCGACGTCGGAGTAGGGATTGACGACCACTACTGGCACGACTCGTACAGCATGTTCGGTGAAGCGCGGCAAGCTCGGCTGGCGGCAAATCTCAAGCGTTCAGCCGGGCAGTTCGACTCGATGGAACTGATACGAATGCTCACTATTGAAGGCGCACGCGCGCTGGGGATGGGCGACGAGATCGGCAGTATTGAAGCGGGAAAGCGCGCGGATATTATCCTCCTCGACGTCGACAAACCGAAGTTCACGCCACGGACCAATATTCCTGCACAGGTCGTGAACAACGCGGTGCCGGCCGACGTCGAGACAGTGATCGTTGACGGCGACGTCGTCCTCCGGAATGGTGTGCCCGAGACAATGGACTCGGACGACGTGCGACAGCGAGTAAATCAGGCTGTCGAACGCTTCATGGACGAGACAGGCTGGGAGTTAGACATTGGTGGTAGTGAACCGCCGACCAGCATCGAGACTGTACGGGACCTCCCAAAGCGTGGCCCTGCGCGACTCCTGACTCGCCTCGCGATGCAATCCGCGCGTGATCGGTTCTCCTTCTAAGACCCTGCCAGCGTAGGGGTGGTTCCCCCTCAGGAATTTCTGTGGGCGCGAACGAACGCACGTCGCAGGACGGTCAGAAGAACGTACGTCTCGTACTTCTGGGTCTGGCAGTGCTCGCAGGGCTGCATATCCTCGACGATCTCCTCAATAGCGTCGTCGTACTCGTCGGTGAGCGTAGTGAGCGCGTCCGTGATCTGGGGCTGGGCAGCGTCGATCATCTCCTCGACGGCGGCGTCGGCCGAATCTGGTAGTGAGTACGAGAGGACGATCGTGTTCGCGTGGTAGTACTTCGTCGTCCCACCACGCCCCTCCTCGAAGCGAACGACGTCGACGAGGCCCGCATCCCGGAGCTCGTTGATGTGATGGCGGACCGTGTTCTCCGTCCGGTCGATGCCGCGATCGTCGAGGCGTTCGTGGACCTCGGTCGCAGTTAGGGCTTCCTCGGACAGAATGTCGAGGACCATCGCCCGCATCGGCTCGTCGATGGCGTCCGAAATCCGAGTGTCTCGCACCGCGATGTCGTCGAGACGGTGGTCGGTATCGGAATCACTCATACGAGAACTGAGCGCGAGCACGCGGGAAAAGGTAGCGGGGCAGGAGTCGGGTAGGTGTCTGTCGAGGTATCCAGTACAGGATGGACCCGCGATAGCGAAAGCCCTAGACGACCCGTTTGACTGTTCCAACGACCCGTATCCGAATTCAAACATATCATCTAAAAAATACTTATTGAGGTACGGGCACTATCTCAAACTGTAATGAGCGACACAACCCAATTCCGCGTCCTCGACTTCGACTGCCCGACCTGCGCGAGTACCGTCGAACGCGCCCTGTCGAACGTCGACGGCGTCCAGCACGTCGAAGTCCACTACGCGACCGGCCGCGTCGAGATCGAGTACGACGACAGCGTCACTGACCCCGACGCCTTCGCAGAGACCATCGAAAACCAGGGGTACACTCCCCAGCCCGCCTAACACTATGAACAAACAATCGATCACGCAGTACTACCGGAACCACCGGAAGGCCATCGTCACGGCGACGAGCGGCCTGCTGTACGGCGGTGGCTGGAGTCTCGGCTACCTCACGAGTTTCGAGATGGCAAGCGCCGCCATCCTCGTCCTCGCGACGGTCGTGGGTGGCTACGACATCGCCAAGACCGCTTACCACGAGGTCACCAACCGGACGCTCGGCATCAAGACGCTGGTGACGCTGGCCGCCATCGGTGCTATCGTCATCGGGGAGTACTGGGAAGCCGCCGCCGTCGTCTTCCTGTTCAGCCTTGGCAGCTACCTCGAAGGCCGGACGATGCGGAAGACCCGGACGGCACTTCAGGAGCTACTGGAGATGACGCCCGACACGGCGACCGTCCGTCGCGACGGGACACTCCAAGAGGTCTCCGCCCGCGATGTCGAAGAGGGCGAAGTCGTCGTCGTAAAGCCGGGCGGGAAGATCCCGGTCGACGGAACCGTCGTCGACGGCGAGAGCGCAGTCAACCAGGCGCCGGTCACCGGCGAGAGCGCGCCCGTCCACAAGGCCGACAGCGACGAGGTGTACGCCGGGACGGTCAACCAGGAGGGCGCGCTAGAAATCCGGACGACGGGAGCGGGATCGGATACGACTCTCGAACGGATCATCCGTCGCGTCGAGGAGGCCCAGGAGGCTCAGTCGCCCACGGAGAGTCTCATCGACCGGTTCGCGAAGTACTACACGCCGGCCGTCATTGCCCTGGCTATCGGCGCGTACGCGGTCACGCAGAACGCGATCCTGTCGCTGACGCTGCTGGTCATCGGCTGTCCGGGCGCGCTGGTCATCGGGCCACCGGTCAGCATCGTCTCGGCCATCGGTAACGCCGCCCGGTCGGGCGTGCTGATGAAGGGCGGCGAACACCTCGAACGCGCCGGCAAGATCGATCTCGTCGCCTTCGACAAGACGGGGACGCTCACGAAGGGCGAGACCACCGTCTCCGACATCGAGGGGTTCGGCGTCGCCGCCGCCGACGTCCTCTCGCTCGCAGCGACCGCCGAGAAGAAGAGCGAACACCACCTCGCGGACGCCATCGTCGACATGGCCCGCGAACGCCAGACGGCTGCGACGGACGGTGGAGCGACGGTCGCCCAAGCGGACGATACGGACGTGGGGCGCAGGTCGGTCCCCGATCCCGACGACTTCGACGTGGTCGCCGGCAAGGGCGTCATCGCCCATGCCGATGGCCAGGAAGTCGTCGTCGGCAACCGCGCGCTGCTGGACGACCGCGACGTCGATGTCCCCGATCGGGTCGCCGACTACGTCCGCGAGCGTGAGGGGCGCGGCGAGACAGTCGTCCACGTCGTTCGGGACGGGGACATCATCGGCGCGATTGCGATGCGGGACGAGCTCCGGGAGGCCGCTCCTGGGGTCGTCGCGGCGCTCCAAGACGCTGGCATCGAGACGGTGATGCTCACCGGCGACAACGATCGGACGGCCGCTGCCGTTGCCGAGGAGGTCGGTATCGACGAGTACCGTGCCGAACTCCTCCCCGAGGACAAGCAGTCCGTCATCGAGGGCTACCAGGCCGACGGCCACGTCGTCGCGATGGTCGGCGACGGCATCAACGACGCGCCATCGCTGGCCACTGCCGATGTCGGCATCGCGATGGGTGCTGCGGGAACGGACACCGCTATCGAAACGGCTGACATGGCGTTGATGGCCGACGACCTCGAACGCATCCCGTACGCGGTCAAACTCAGCAAGGCGACGCGCTGGAACGTCCTCGAGAACGTCGGGATCGCGGTGCTGACCGTGACCGTCCTCCTCGCGGGCGTGCTCACCAGCTACGTCACCCTCGCGTCGGGAATGCTGGTCCACGAGGCCAGCGTCCTCCTCGTCATCCTCAACGGGATGCGACTGCTCCGCTACTGACCACGAGACACGATCACAACCACAACTCATGACATCGAATTCGACTGCGACTGACACGACCCAGACGAGAACCAATTGGCAGGTCGACTACGACGTCGAGCCGATCGAAATCCGCGACCCCGTCGCGGAGGCCCTCGACGTCCTCGAACCGGGCGAGCCGTTCGTCATCGCTTATAGAGACGCGGTGAAAGAGGCAGGACACTCCTGTCCGACTGCCTCGGGCGCCTACCGGATCGTCCAGCTCGGGCTCGACGCCCTGTATCCCGACGACTATCCAGTCCGGAGCGAAATCGAGGTCCAGACGGCCGGCCCGCAGGAGGATGCTGCGTACGGCGTGATGAGCCGTATCATCTCGTACGTGACTGGCGCGACCGGCGATGACGGATTCAGCGGGCTCGCCGGCGGCTATGGCGGCCGCCGCGACCTCCTGTGCTTCGACGGGTTCGACCCGGACACGGCGGACCCGACGTTCCGGTTCCGGCGAACCGACACGGACGAGACCGTCGAAGTGGCCTACCACGTCAGCGACGTTCCTAGCGGTGGACCCGCAATCGGGAACCTCCAGAGGATTCTCGACGGATCGGCAAGCGACCAGCAACGGGAGGCCTTCGCTGACGCTTGGCACCGCCGCGTGCAGGCTGTTCTCAGAGACGCCACCCTATTCTCCGTCGAAGGGGTATGAACGCGGCGGTGTACCCCTCACACTCGTAATGAGAGTTACCGCGATATACTGTTGGGCTCCTTGGGTACCTTGGTAGCGCCATCACCTAACTCGCCGACATCGATATGAGAGTACCCCACGCAAACCATCCCCTCAGAGTTGTCCAAGTATCGAGCTACAACCGCCAACCCAAATACTCAAACAAGAATCTCGCCCATCCCGCGTCAACTGCCATATGGAGCAAGGTAATCGTGTTTCCAATGGTCGATATCGATCTCCACAGCCTCTGAAGTCGTTGGAGAACCGACCGTGACCCATCAGTCATAATCTGCGGCAACGTCTACGGACACATCTATGCCGTTGTATGAGTCGTCGGAGCGCCCTGTCGGTGCCGTCGATATTGACGGGGTACAAGAGGTCAACTATGATTTATTTCCAGTTCATTTCGAACTGATTCGAAGGCACGCATCAAATCTATCCTCCGAGGTTGTGAGATGGAATGCTACCCATCCGCGTTCGGTTAAGCCGAGAAACCGAATGACAGCGCTCTACTGACGAAGTTATCGTTGTAGACTGCGTGGGGAGTGGTTGTGCTACCCAAACTCTCCCCAGTCCTCATACGACGGCGGCTGACTTCCCTCTTTCCAGCAGCGCTTATCGAAGACATCGCGCACGAGCGCGATCTCGTCCCTGGAATTCCGCGAAATGCTGCTGAAAGCCACCGTCTACAACCTTCGCCGGGGCGTCCGATATCCGTGAAATCCGCCGCCGTGTACCGAAACCACAGAGCCAAAAAGATAAACAGGTTTGGGCATACATTCCGATAGATGACATTAGTGTCTCCCGAGAACCCCCTCCCAATCTCACCAGCTGAATATCAGAGCCAGCTACATAATTTCATCGAGTACGAGGCTGATGTTGAGAGGAAGAACAACTGGGAGACACTCACTTCAAACAGCCCACAGACCCTCCAACGGATGGATGTGGGATTTCTGCCATATGCACAACCGCTTGGTGGCATACGTAGAATACAGATGCGCGTACAGCCTGCTGTCGAAAATCCTGATGACGTAGACATACGTGATGACTATGGGTTGTTTGAGGACTACGAGGTTCTCGTCCAGTGTTGCCAATACAAGGAAGGTGAGCAGAACGATGAATACGAAGTCGTCGAAACTATCACAGGGACAATAGGACGGATTGACAACGGGTATATCACTGTCGGATTCCCGGAATTAGCCGTCTCTCAGGACCGAATTGATGAGGCCAACCAGACCGTTTCCGAGTGCGACTTCGTCCATATCGGCGAATTACTCAACCCAACCGTCTTCGACAGAGAGGAAAATGCAGTTAGGGGACTAAACGAGGAGGTATTGGCATACTTTAGCGGGACCCGTGACATAGAATTCGCGGAGAACTCGCGTGCCCTTCGAGAAAGCGAACGCAAAGACGACGAACTGTACGAGAACAGGAACCAAGCTAAGGCGATTAGTCGGGCGCTCACTGCGGAGGGTCTAGCCTGCATTCAGGGGCCACCGGGGACTGGGAAGACAAGGGTGATTGTTGAGTTGGTCCGGCGATGTGTTGAAGCCGACCTGACAGTACTGGTCACCGCAGAGTCCCATCAGGCAGTCGGGAATATCCTCGTTGGAGATAGTAGTGATGAGGATATTGACGAACACTCTCTCCACTACCACAAACGGATTAACGGCTTCCCTCTTGTGCGAGTCAACCCGAAGCATGACAAGATGAGCCCGTTCGAGCGGAAACACTACGGCTCAGAACAACCTTCGGTCTCATCCCCACAATCTAAGGGTGGTATAGTCTACGTCTCGACGAACAACAGCGCCGCTCGGTTAGGCAGTGCCGACAGCAATCCATTCGACGTGGCAATTGTCGATGAAGCCACCCAATCACGTCAGTCATCGGCCTGTATCCCGATTTCACGGGCTGAGAAGACGGTTCTAGTTGGAGATCACAAACAGCTCGGTCCAGAGCGCCCGTTCACTCCAGAAGACGCTGATAAGCCACCGGAGTTAGATTTCGATGCCGAAGAATCGCTGTTCACCCATCTCTACGGAGAAGAAGATGGAGTCTATGGAAACGAAATTGGTGTCATGTTCGATCAACAGTATCGGATGCACCCTAACATCGCTGGCTTCCCCTCCGAAGAATTCTATAACGGCGACCTTGATACAGCAGTTGATAGAACGCGTCTCAATAACCTCCAGCCGATTCTAGCCCAACACGTGGAAAACAGAGACTCAGGAGATACCGAGCGCAATCAAGCGGAAGCAGAGGTCATTTCCAACTATCTCTCGAGGCTAGTTAGCGTCAGCGGGGTCTCGACCGACAACATTGGTGTCGCCACTGCATATCGTGACCAGGTTCCAGTCCTCCAAACAGCGATGGAACAACGCGACTTCAACCATAAACCCATTCTCGTACAGACCTTCGACGCTTTCCAAGGGAGTGAGCGTGGAGTAATGGTCCTCTCGTTTGTGCGATCAAACCGTCACGGAAACATTGGATTCCTTGGTGGCAAAACTGGAGAACGACGACTCAACGTAGCTATGACGAGAGCAAAACACCACTGCGCGATGTTCGGAGACTGGGACACACTGGCGCAGGGAAGCGGTCTATATGCCCGCCTCAAAGACTACATCCAGCAAACTGGTGTACTCATTGAATAGCAGTTTGATATCAGAAGCGCGTGTCACATCACAGGAGCACCCCTGAGAATTCGAACGCTGATTAACTCCGGATCTCATCCATATCAGAAAGGATTCAGTTAGCGCTCCAAAACGAACTCTCGCCCCCTCTCAAGTAACACCACTGTCTTAGCCGACAACACATTCGAAGCACGCCCATCGGTAATCCTTCGAATACCGCGCATCCTCCATCGGCTTCTTCAACGCTCCACAATGCGGACACTCCTCAAACTCACTCTCCGGCAATACCGTTTCTAACTCGTCTATACACTTCTCAAGTGCGAAGCGAGTGTAGTGATTTCGGAACCACTCATTCCGATTCAGAATCCGCTTGTCGCGGTCCTCTGCCTCAGCTCGCCACTGACCTAGGACAGCAAGTACCTCTTCCAGCTCATTACAGTCTTCAAGATCGTCGAGGCATCGTTCGACAGTTTTCTTCTTGAGTTCTGGTGCGGCACGTTCTCGGATCGCTGGCATATCCGCCTTCACCATCGGATCCTGCCGCTCCTCAATCGCCTCACCCTCAGATTCTAACTCTTCAATTCGTTCTCGCCATTCCTCCCGCAGTGAGTCTAGTTCTACGGACATAGTCCGTCATATGTGAGTGATTGAATTAGTATTCAGGGTGGCTCATGTCGTTTGCTGTGGCGGCGTGCATCGGTATTCGCTTCTCTCGATACCGGGTTAAGGAAATTTAATGTGGTGGTGGCCGTACTACGACTCGTTGCCTCAGCACCCGCCTGCTTCCGGGGATGCGAAGCTCTCACCGGAAGTCCCAGAAGACAGCCTGTTCACCATCGAGGAGTACCTCGAGATGTACAAGGTCGCCGCATCAGAACCCGCATTCAGCATTCTGTGCACGTTGAGCGAGGAAGACAAGCTTAGCGCCAGCAAATTGGGGATGATGCTCGACCGCGAAGACAACGACCTGCACTACTACCTCCGGAAACTCAAGCGCTCAGCGCTCATTCGGAATCGTCGTGACCCGAACACCGGTACGGAAGAGACGTATTCTTATTACGAGCTCACGGATCTCAGGCACGTCATCCTCACCGAGGGGATGGCGACTGGAATCCAGGAACTGGTCAAAGAGGAAGCCACTATCAGTAAACAGGACGGCAAATAGTCCGAACGGTCAGGGCGACTAGTCCAAGGGACTACTGGTTTGTCTTGGCCGGTCACACGGATCGTCTGAGCAACGCTAAATCCGACTTGGAGAGGTTCGCAGACTAAGGCGAGTGAAGAAGGGCTTACGCAAGGCGTGGTTACAACTCAGACGACAATGGCGGGCTATCGGTCCTCCCGGTGTACTAGGATCTCTTCGGGCGGAATGGAGTAGATACATTTCAATTCAGGGAGGTCTAGTGCCTTTGCGGTGAGCGAACGGTGGATGCCGTCAGACGTGACATAGTATTCGTTACCGATTTTCTGTAATCGTGGTGGCGCAGGGTCATCTCGCCTGAATTCGCCGTTGTGAAATCGTGCAAGGTGGCTTTTGATGCGACCAGGATTGAATCGGTTGATGTTTGATTCAAAGGTTCCTGTAATGTTTGAGGGGTTGATGAACTCGGTTTTCTCAGGGTACGGAAGATAGTCCGAGTCGGAGTCAAGCATCGGGTCCGTTATTCGGGATGGGGTCTTCCATTCGTTGACAAGTTCGGTTGGGGTACTAATCTTACCGTCGTCAACTTTGTGATAGAGGTCTCTGGCGCGGTCGCGCTGGGGGTCAGTTAGTGTGTACGTTTCCATTGAAATTTAGTATTCAGATATGTGCTTTAACGTTCAACCGTGGACTACCTGAACTCGTCCAATCGATCTAATCATTTGAACTTGACCGACTTGATATTGGTCGTGCCGTTGATTAGTAATTGAGGTCCCTCAGTTCGTCTAGGATAGCCAAGACTTCGTCGCTAGTCAGGTCAAAGAGACCTGCTCGAATCGGTGCCCAAGTCTCCTGTTGCTCTTCTACCGCCTCTTCTATCCGATTTAACGCCTCGTCCCAGTATGTCGCTCAGAATTTTCGGTGTGATGTGAAATCAGAACCGCATTATAGTTCCCCTTTCACAGTCCCTTTGGACGAACAGAAGGCACGCATCAAATCCATCCTCCGAGGTTGTGGACTTTTTGCCCGCCCACCAAATTATATATCGGCATACGATATATCGTTTCGAATAGCGGTTGGCTAGGGGCGCTGAAAGACAGAAAGTAATCTACGATTCAGCGCTCTTTCCTATATGTATCTCTATTAGAATTCCTATCGTAATTCCTATATCCGAAATCTACCCGCATAAGCTGGTCTCCAAGTCCTATTCTCTAGATCGTACGGAAGTGATCGTACTCTCGGAGCGTCGTCTGGAGAGAGGCGTGGCGCAACCGATTCCGGACAAAGTAGATATCAAACCGATCGTTATCGCGCTCGTGGAGAAGCCGATAGGCGAGACTATGGCGCAGGACGTGAGGATGGACGTCCTCAGGATCCCCGCGGCCGAAGTCCCCATCCTTGTATTTGTAGGGGCGGATGTCGGCTTCGACTGCAGCCCGCTTGATGAGATTCCGAACTGACCGCGTCGTGATCTGCTCTTTCTGGCGGCTCGGGAACAGAAAGGGGCTCTCCTTCCACCGATTGTCGAGGTAACTGTTCAAGGAGCGCTGTGTGCCCAACGTCTCGTCGACGTCGAGCTCGAGGTGGTGAGATCGTGGCCAATCTGAGCGGCCGTTGTGACTCGATTTCTGGATCTCTTTCGGGAGATAGAGTTCCCCCTGGTCACGCAGGTACATTTCGACCGTCAGCTGCGTGAGCTCCTCGTTGCGGAGTCCGGTGTCCGCGAGCAGCGTAATGATAGCTTCGTTGCGCTGTCGGAGGTACTTAGCCCCGGTATCGATCGCTACATCACGCATCGCGTCGACCTGGTTGGGCGTAAGCCAGACATCGGCCTGTTCGTTCGGCTGAGTTTCCGAATTCGTATCGGTGGACATCGGTTTATATACAGTTACCCGTAGGAACCGGCGCTAGGTACTTTGAGTTTCCGACTCCATTAACAAAGTCGGAAAGTCAATTCTTGTCCTATTTTGAACAGCTGGATGTCGCGTCGGGTCTTACCAAATATGGGCTCTCAGATCTAGACAAGTGTTTGGTAAGATAAACTGAGTAGTATCCATATCCGGCGAAGACGCTAGCTTTTCCAAGAAACGGACAGAGGGATTCGGTCTTTGATTGTACCCACAATCTTAAATCTCGCAGTTTGGACCTGTTCGTCAACACCATGGGCGGCTAAGAATGCTCCGGCTTTTGCAGCAATGCCGATCAAGATGCCGATCACGATGAAGAATAGTCCTGCCAGAGTTACGAGCGCCCCTAGTGTGGCAGCATCCCTTCCAATTCCTCCGACGACGGGTATATTTGCGTCTTGCAGAGCGAACACAATAAAACCGACAAAGGTTGGCGGGAAGGCAATCGTTACAACCGTATTCGCTCGCTCCGTCCACGACTCCCAATAATCTGGAATATTGAATTCTGGGTGGTCTTCGATCTTCTGCGGTGGTATTTCTTCAGGCTCTATTTGTGCCCAATTGATGGCGGAGACATCGACTTCGCCTTCCACTTCCTCGCCATCTGGGACCCACCATACCTTCCCCCGACCAACCTTGAGTGAATTCACACGGTGATCAATCTTGTCCAGCCGTCGCTTGATAGTCTGCTGCTGGATATCGATTCCGTCTACCTCCTCGATCAATCGGGTTGGGGCAACGGGTAGTCCGCGTTTCTCACAGACCTGCCTCACCGCCTCTATGAGCTCATCATCGGAGACCGCTTGATCCGGCGGCTTGTCGGTTATTCCTCTGATTATACTCAACCGTTGGGTATTATCTTTGTGTGTAAATTGTCACTTCCTGCCCTACGCTCAACCGTATTCAAATCTTACTTGACAATAAAATAACCTATGTTATCTACCCCGTATTAAGAAAGAGATAGAGTGATAGCATGAAATCAGATGCCATCAACTTGGTAGTTGATGGGAGTCAAATCGACACCGAACCGTTTCCGCTTGAGCGACAGGAGAAGGGTGAAACGCTCCGCTCAGCTTTGCGCGTGTGTGGTGGTCAAGAGACGTTTAGCGGGCTGACTATTCGTCAGGGACGCATGATGAAAGAGGATATGGCGGAGATTAAAACTCGCCACATCAACGCTGATGGGGAACTCGAGATCGATCGTGAGGTGACTGAAAAGCAAGTTGAAGACACTGAGTTCTTCGAGGTCAATGCCGAGTTCGTCATCACTGAGAGTACCCGAGACGATACCGCTCGCGAACTCCTGAGTTATGCGATGGATGGTTCAGTTCGACAGGCTCTCATCGACGTCGTCGAATTCGCCAAAGCGAATCCCTCTGCGGAGATGAATATGGCGGGCACTGACCAGGGGTCAAATGTTGATCACATCACCGCTGTCGGGGATATTCAGCATGCAACTGATCTTCCGGATGATGTTCGTGATCATCCGAACATACTCTTAGGATTTGAAGATCTTGAGTGGGAGCAACGCGAGCTCCGGGGTTTCATCACCAAGAGTGGGTATCTCGCCATCTACGAGCCCTCTGAGATGGATGTCGAGGAATACCCTCGGTTCGTTCGGGAGGCAGTCCTCCCGTTCGCAACCCCCGATGTCTCGTAGCGACTCGCGTACGCAGCTTATTTTACTCAGGACTTTCCCACAGGGCGGTCTTCTAGTCGACTTCCGAACGTTGTCCAATGAATATCTGCGACTTCGGACCCACGATTATCCCGCCAGTGATTCGTTCTCCTTTCGTGCTTTCGCTGTCTTCGTCAGCACCCACTTGTTGGCGGTATTACGCCAGCCCATCGGTTCGTACTCACGCTCTCGACTCACCTCATCGTTCTCGATGATTGCCGAGACTATGCCATCAAACCGCTCAATCCGCTCGATGTAATCCGTGGGATTCGTGAGCGCGTCCTCAACCGGTACCTCGACGTCCAGCACAGCTGCGGCGACTGCGCGAAGCGTTGTCGGTACGTTGTCGGTGTCCTCATCATCGTCGACTTCGGCCCCCTCAGTCTCCGAATCGGCGTCTTCTTCGCTTGTTTCGGGTTCGCCGCCATCAGCGACCGATGGGGCCTCGTCGGTACTGGTATCGTCGGATTCCTGTCTCCGCCTTTCCTGCTCGTGTAGGTCCTCGAGGAAGCGTGAGACCTCTTCTTCGAGGAATGGGATCATGTCCCGGTTGCTCGGGTTGAAAAAGGCCTTATTTTTCCGTTCGTGTAGAATCATCTGTCCGCCACCACGCGACACCTCGGTGACGACGTTGATCTCTTCGAGATGGTCGAGGGCCGTATCAACCCCGTATTCGAGCCGATCACCAAGGATCTCCTTGAGGTCACTCGTGGGGATCAGGCGATCGTTGGTCTCGAAATACTCGTTCGCGTAGAGCCAATTCGCGAGCGCGACTATGCTCTCGCTGCTGGGAAGGTGGCCCTTCTCGTTGCGGATATACTGTTCGAGTCGGTCAGAGTCGTCAGAATCGTTGGTACTCATTGTGTAGTGTGTTGGGTTCTCGATCACTACGGGCGGCAGTTCCTCGGCGTGAAACCGGGCGCTGTGAGCGGAGCGTCACCAGACAACTTCGCATTTCTAACGGCTACCCCAACAGAGACGCTGTCTGAACTTAATGTTTTTCCACTCTGTTTCCCATGTTACTATTGTCTTATACACATCAGACATACTTTGAAGGCCCGAAAAATAATCGAGTAAGCAACCTGTTCCAGAGCTTTTTGAACTTTAGCTCTCTCAGAACCGAGCACCTTGTAACAAGAGATTGAAACTTCCTCTCGTATACTCGACTCACTTACTCACCGTCAGTTTTCCTAGTTGTGATTAACTACTGATTTCGGCGATATTGTACAAATAAGGCCCTAAATCCTAATTTCACGAGCTCTATTTGTGTTGAGGTCTTGAAACTCTGTTCTAACGCGATTCGAATAGATGACTCTAGCTATCACCAGAAAATTGTACTATGCCAGCCAATTCGGCGTATCATGGATGAATGCAGGCTCTGTGGGGAAACACGCGAGCTACAGAACAGCCACATCATCCCTCGATTTGTGATTCGGTGGATGAAGAAGTCCGGACCAACACCATTTCTCAGAAAGGTAGTTGACCCAGATACTCGGATTCAAGACCATCACGAAGAGCTACTCTGTGAGGATTGTGAGCAGATTTTCTCCGACTGGGAGAGTAAATTTGCCTCTCAAGTGTTCTACCCGCATATCCGTGGCCAGAAGGAGGTGTTTGAGTACGGTGAGTGGTTGTACAAGTTTGTTCTCTCTGTCTCGTGGCGGCTTCTTGTCTCCGAAATGGCCGTCTGGCACGAAGAAGAACACCCTCAGAACGAGGTCGTCGAAGAGCGGTTGGAGACGTGGGAAGCGATTTTATTGGGCGAGAAACCGATATCGGAGGATCCCTCTCAGCACCACATCTTCTTTGCCGACGAGATTGACCTCGTCAAGTCGGATCCGGAGGCACCCGAGGGGTTTGAGGTGTATATACAGCGGAACCTCGACGGCACTAGTGTCTACGGTGACGACCAAATTCACGCCTATTTCAAATTCCCCAGAATCTTGTTCTTCTCGACGATCATGCCCTCCGATCCAGGCGGGTTCACAGGAACCCGTATTGAAGAAGAAGGGCTTATCGAGCAACCTCAAGAACTGGGTGAGCTATGGGGGAGGTTCTTGTATAGTAGGGCTGAGCGATTCGGACAGGTTTCGATGTCTGAATCGGAACGGGAGAAAGTACAAGATCGTATCCTAGAAGACCCAGAGCGATTTTTCGAGTCGGACTATTTCGAAGCGCAGCTCGCAGAGTTGCGGCGCCAGTACGCCGAGCACGACCTGTTGGAATATTTGGGCGAAGGGGAGTGTCCTGTTTGTTTCACAAATCACAGAATAGTCGATAGCTTGCCAAAACAGCCGCTGACAAAGTCAGCTGTTGAGAAACTGGACGAGCAGCTGCCATTTGTCCGGGGGACGTTCCCGAATCCGGACGAGGTGGTGGATGAAATCCCGACGAACATCACGGACGTGCTGGTGATCTCAACGGAGGATTCTACCCGTATTCTGCAGTTCTACGTCGATCACGGTTGGATCGTCGGTGAAGAGAGGGAGCATTATGAGGGTATAGAGCCGGAGGAATTTGGCCGAGCAGCTTGGGAAAAGTATTCCGAGGATTTCCACAGACAGATGCGGCAACGATTCGGCCGTTAGAATGGAAGTCGGTGTCGACAGAGCCGATATGATGACTCAGTAACCGGTTTGAGACCGTTAGAACGGTCTCATTCGCTAATCTGGAACAGTAGACCTGGTCAGCTGGTCGATGCTGTCTGGAACGCGTCGTGCTGGACGACGAGCGTCGTCCAGTACACGTCGCCCTGGTACCGAACCAGATACGTGCCGCTCAGATCGCCTTCGCCGTCTTCGTCGAGCCCGTGGGCCTGTTCGTGTCCGCGAAATCGATTGGCGAGCGCCACAAGCGCATCAGACGGCGTCTCGTCGGGGTCGACGACGTACGGGCCGTCTGTGATCGCCGTCTCGACGATGTCTTGCTGGGCGTCTGGAAGGCCCGTAAGTTCGAACGAAAACCGCTCGCGCATCTGTTGGCCGTAGTCGGCAGCGGTCGCCACTTGGTCGGCCGAATAGCGATAGGTGTTCAGCGTCGTGTTGTAGGCGTCGTCGACGACCCATTCGGCTTCGGTCCCATCGTCCCATGTGATATACGAGTACTCCGACTCGGGAACGAGGACGGACTGCTCGCGTTCGGCGTCCGTATAGAGGAACGTCGTCCCGATCCCGACCGGATCACCATCGGCCAGTCCGTGAGCGGCAAACTCTTCTTGGTCGACCTCAGGGAGATCAGCGAACTGGATGGCTTCGGCCTCGGTCACTGAGTCTGTGACGATATCGACCTTCACGGAGTACCTGGTGGCCGGCGTTTCCTCGATCACCTCGTAGGACAGTTCGTAGACGCCGTCCTGGTAGGCGATATGTCGCTGTTCGGGGAATGGCGGGCGTGTCGCCTTCGTTGTCGCACCGCCGTCGAGGATTCGATCAAATAGTCGGGCTGTTTCATCGTTGCCTTCGGCGGGCCGGACCGTATAGAGGACCTTCGTCGGGAGGTTCGCGTCGGCGAGCGTTTCCAGTTCGAGGCGCGCTGTGGGGGCTTCCGCGGCAGCGTTGCTTCCACCAAGCCTACCGGGGCCGGTGCAGCCAGCGATGAATGCGGGGAGGGACGTGGCAGCGGTCGCGAGGAGGGCACGACGGCGCATATTCTCTTCTCTCGGAGGGGATCGAAAAGCATTGTGTCGCCAAGCCGAAGACAGCCAATGCTCCGGAAACTGTGGATGGAGCTGCTGGGGCTCTGTCGACTCGCAGTCGTTTGGTTTAGGAATTCCTATAGTGATTCATATAGGCTGCCTCGAACAGTTATCCGTTGCGATTCGTGCCACGGAGAAATGGTCGGAGTGTTGCTCTCCAGGTGGTTTCGAGACGCGTTGGCGCGTTCTACCCCTTGAGCTGAGTCACCACGATACTCCGCTCCGGACTTCGACCAGCTGCGACACGCTCGCGGTCGTGCCGTACCTCCACGACAACCAGCATGTTTATATATGTGTATTGTGTGTACACGTATGGACACAAGATCCACACAAGACTCGTGTCTGAGGAGACTCAAGATGTACCACGCAACCATCGACCCCGACGCCCGCACATTGACCCTCACCGAACGCCGCCCCGACCCCATCACCGGGGAGGAGCGGGAGGTGACGATCAACACCTACCAGCTGAACGGCAGCCCCCTTGAGACCGACTTCGTGACGCGCTCGATCTCAGAGTCCGAGGACGGTAAGATCCACCTGGAGCTGGAGGCCGACGCGATCACCGACCTCGCCAGCCCACGCGCGGACTTCTGGGATGAGGTCGCCGCCACCCTCGGCATTGAGTACCGACATGGCAACGTCCGATTGAACGATGAGAAGAGTGCCGCACAGAACTACCGCGACTTTGTCCGTTTCCTCGCCGAGCGTGACTACCTCACCACCGAGGATCTGCCCATTGCACTCCCGTCTGCGACCAACCGGTACATCGTCAACAATGCTCCCTACCATCAGGACGGCTCGGAGATGACCCGGGAGGAGGAGGTCGCCGAAGACGTCTACATCGATGTCAACGCCAGTGCGGACACCATTGGGCGCCACATCAAGGCGCTGTCCGAGCAACTGGTCCCCGCGTAACGGACTTGTCCCGCGGCGATCGGTGATCCTTCCAGGTATGCCCTGCGGTATCTGACGAAGCTCAGAAACCGGTGGAGTGGTTGATGCTATCGCCAGACCATCGTTCTATTAACCAACACTGGAGCCATTCCACCCTACTGTTGGTTAAGAGTCAGCGCAATCAGTATCTTGCTCCGATCTGGCGACGGGGTACGCGTAGCCGTGGAGTCCAACCGTCGTCGCGACTCGCACCCGCGTCGTCTCCCCCGGCTCGACGTCGGCGACGTGGAGTGTCTCGTCGGCCGGTGTGTACGCCCGATACAGGCCATGACGATCCGGTTGTGGGCTCCGGTCGTCGACTGTCACGGTGTATTCTTCGCCTGGTGAGAACGACTGCTGCCAGCGCCGCCACCACTTCTCGCCGGCCCCCAGCGCTATCGCCACCAGATTGTTGCCTGCATGCACCAGGATCGCCAGCCACCAGAGCCCTATCAGCCACAGATACAGGCTCAGCAATCCGCTGACGAACACTGGGATCGTTCCACGACGATAGGGACGTGGATTCCGGGTATGGAGGAACGCCCATAGAACTGACCCAGCGACCAACAGCGGGAGGTGAGCGCCGCCTAGCGTGACCGCCAGCAGGTATGGGCCGCCACGAAAGGTGAGTTCCTCGACCACCGGCGCGATCACGACGGCCCGGATCCCCCGTCGTGCTGTTCGACGCCACCACTTGCGTTCCCAGTCGAGTTCGTCCTTGAGATCCGCAACCGTGTACGTCTCTGTCTCTCTCAAGTCGCCTTGGTGATCGCTGTCGAGCGACGCGAACCAGCCGAACGGATGCGTGCCTGTGAGTTTGACAGTCCAGTATTTGCACCGGTGGATGACGCGTTCGAGAACAATGCTGGCGATAGTGAGTATGGCCCACGCTGCAAGGAGCCGTGCTGGGTAGACGACCTGTGTTC
This sequence comes from Haloferax sp. KTX1, assembly GCF_902410085.1. NCBI lineage: Archaea > Methanobacteriati > Methanobacteriota > Halobacteria > Halobacteriales > Haloferacaceae > Haloferax > Haloferax sp. KTX1. Next base: position 66,613 of record NZ_CABPRH010000016.1, read on the forward strand.
CCGTTATGGTCGGAGCCGAAATGCTCGGTCCGAATCCCATATCCAACATAGTGCTACCGGATCTGATAAATACAGTGAGTGAACCCCTCGAAAGCCCTCGGCCGCTCGGCATCCCGTGACCACGGGAAGACGGTCCTGCTCACTCCGTTGTGCGGGCTGCGACTTCCCTGCCTTCGTTCGCTGCGCTCACGAAGACCACGCTGCGCGCCTCGTTACACTCGGTGCTTGCGGGGTCGGGGGACGACCGAGCCGGCCTCGCCCTTTCTGAGTCCACCAGGATAGCGGTTGGTTCCTCGAGTTTCGGAACCGGATAGACGGGTGTTTCTCGACGGCTCGCCCCGCTCGCCGCGTGCCGCCCTCCGCGTCGCTCGCGGCCGACCAGTGTCGGTGATGCTACCCAACGGTCGACTTACGGCTCACGAACCGCCAGTAGCTGGCTATCGTCATTGTGGCCGGGATTTGTCTGGATGTACGCCGTCTCCTCGACAACGACCGGCGGGCCAATACGCGCCCCGAGTTCCAGTTGCCAGCGGCGTGTTCCATCCGCCCGTGCGACGGCTGCAAGCTCCGTTCCCTGGCTGAGATACACCGTATCCCCCGCGACAGTCGGCGACAAGACAGCCCCGACATCGGACTCGTAGGTCCAGGTGCGACTGCCGTCACTCACGTTGAGTGCGTGTAACCGGCCAGTGTCGGCATCGGGGTCCCACTCGCCAACGTAGAGCGCCCCATCCGCGTATGCCGGCGGACTGAGCGTCTTCTTTGGGAGCGTCCAGTCCCACGTAACCTCACCCGAGGCGGCGTCAAGGGCGAACAGCCGCTCCGATCCCGACCACGGTGAATCGTCCATCCCTGCCGACACGTGCGGCTTCAGCGCCGCGACGAAGACGAGGTCGGCGCCAACGACGACGTGCGCCTTGAGATACCACCCGTCGCCGACGTTCAACTCGGCGGTCCAGTCCCGATCGCCGGTCCGGCGGTTCACCGCATACACTTTTCGTGTCGCCCGATAGCTGTCGTTCATATCGAACGTGAACACCCGATCGGCGGTGACCGCCGGCTTTGCCCAGTCGGTACGCCAGGTCGGTCCATTCTCTGTCTCGACGACGTGTGGGCCGAGCGTCGCCGTCCAGTTGAGGTCTCCTGTCGTCACATCGCACACGATAATCCCTCGATTTGACCCAATATAGACGGAGTCACCGTGGACAGTCGGACTGATCGGCGGATGCTCGCCGCTGGAGGCCGTAATCCCTTCCTCCTGTACCCACACCTGGTCGCCGCTGGCGGTGTCCAACGCGTGCAGACGGACGACGTTCCCTTCTGCACGCGTAATGACGAGCAATCGGTCGTCGTGGAGGGCTGGCGCCCACCGCGTCGGCGGCAACTCCGAGGTGGACCACTGCTGTGTCCCGTCCTCAGATGCGAGTGCAAACGCGGTGCCGTCTGTCCACCCCTCGGTGCAGTAGAGCGCGTCGTCGACGACGGGTGGATAGACGGGCCGGTCACCGAGGCTCTGCCACGCGATCGTCGCGTCGTCTCGTGGACCACGGGCGTCCGGTATGTGGCGCGTGTGCTGGCTATCGTAGCCGATCTGTGGCCAGGTGCCTGCCGGAATCGTATCGTTCGTGGCGGTCTCTCCTTCGGTCGTGTTACTGGATCCACGACGTGGGGCGGACAGACAGCCGGCGAGTGCTAGGACACCGCCACCAGTTACCATTTGTTGGAGGAGTTGTCGACGCGTCAGCGGGACCATATGCCTAGTGGATAGCACTGGGTCAAACGTTTTCTGGAGGGACAAACAGCTGGGTGCGTCAATCGAGACTACTACGAAAGCCCCCGGACGCTCGCCGGCCACGACTCGCTGCGCGCCTCGTCCCTGCGGTGCTTGCGTCGTCGGGGCACGTCGAGCGTCCGGCCCCTTTCAGTCCCGCCCGGAGTCTATAGCTGGGTCAGCGATCTCCATCGGTTGACTGGTGTGGTATGAACGGCCCGCCCCGCTCGCCGCTGCCGCCCTCCGCGTCGCTCGCGACCGACCATTCCGGGCGTGCGGGCGCTCTCGGCACCGCCCGCGCCCGTTCCGGGCTAAAATGGATGTGCCCTCGACGCCAGCGCTTCACCCGTTCGGGTCCTGCGGACCTCGGCGAAGCCGCCCGCGACGGACGTGGTTGCGTCGCGGCGAACGGGGAATGCGCTGGCCGCTCGCTCCGGGCGGGTCGGCGCGCGGTGCTGGATGATCGGCCGCCTCGGGCGCGCTCTCGCTCGCGCCCACAGGGCGCTCGCGAAGGCGCGAGCGAGAGCGCGCAGACGAGTCTGTCGGGTTGTCGTCGAGGAAATCCGCGATGTAGAGGCATCGCGGTGTCGGGCGCGTGAGCGCCTTCAGGTCTAAGACCAATGTCGAGTACCAACGCGAGCGAAAAGACGGTTTCGGACGAACAGTATTCAACCACCAAGCTGGACGGCCTCGAGGCGACAGTCGAGCGAGAGCCAGCGGCCCGGTCGGCGTGCCCGGAGTGTGAGGGTCGGGTTGTGACCCACGATGAGGAGTCGTTCTGTGCGGACTGTGGCTTGGTCGTCGCGGCCGAGTGGGTCGATCGGAGCCCAACGCTGGGCGATCTGGGGATGGTCGGGAACGCTGAGCAGAGCATCGAGACGGTGGACCCGCTGCGGACGGACAAGGGCCTCCACACGAAGATAACGAAGAGCACTGACGGACACGGAAATCCGCTCAGTACCAAGCAGTGGAAGAAGTTCCAGCGCCTCCGGAAGTGGCACAAGCGCTACCAGTTCGGCGAGGGTCGCAAGCGGACGAAGCGGCTCAACGAGGGGCTGCGCGATATCGAGATGATCGGCGGCAACCTGGGGCTGCCGGGGCACGTCGTCAAGACGGCGGCACGATACCTCCGACGCGCCTCAGAGGCGCGGTTGGCCGGCGGGCGGATGGCCTGGGAGGCACTCGCGGGCGGTGCCATGCTCCTCGCAGCGCGCGAGTCGCGGATTGAGCGCGAGGCAATCGACGTCGACGTGGCGACCTACACGAAGGCACCGCAGGAGCGGGTGTGTGCCGCGGCGCGGAAGATTCGGTGTGAACTCGGGGTCGATACTGTCCCCGTTCCCCGACCGAACGCGGTGATGACGGTCGTGGACGCACTCGATGACGACGCCATTCCGGGGAGTGCAGCCGTGCGGACGTGGCGGTTGGCACACTACCTCATGGAGCTGGGTGATCACGAGCCGGTCGGGCCGGGGACGTCGCGGCTCACCATCGCGGCGGCGGCACTCTATGGTGCGGATCGGTTGACGCCCCAGAAGCATCTCACCCACAAGCAGGTGGCGGCGGCGACCAGTACGGTCCTGGAGACGTCGACGAGCCGGATCAGTCGGTACAACTGCGAGCTCGTCGACGCCTACGAAGCCCGACACGGAACGAAAGACCCGGGTGTCATCCTCGATCAGGAGCCGGACACCCTGCACTGAGCGCACTCCTCCCTCGTTTTTTCTTGCGACCACCGCCCAGTAGACGCCCCACCTCCCCACCCTCCGCTCCCGGCCTCCTTCCGGTCGGCCGGCAGCCACAACCTGATAGCGTTATACAGGGGATCTACTACTGCATTATCCCCGTGCCTACACCGTTCAGTACAGACGGTGTATGTGGCATAGTGTCTATGTTTGTTTCAATCTATATTTAATTCTGAAAAGTCACTTATCATAGAGATGTTAGTTGGTTCAGCAAAAACACCAACTATCACCACAATCTATTGTTGATACTCGCTTACACAGAAGCCGTTCCCCTCAGGATCTTCCATCACGGTCCACGTTGCGGTATGCGTTTCGTACGCTTCGGTCTTAGTTTCACGGACGGATCCACCGAGGTTACGGAGCTGTTCGACTGTCTCCTCACGGTTCTCGGTTGACACGTCGAGATGGATTGGGAGGTCTCGTTCCGTTCCTTTCGGTTGTTCTTTGAACAGCAGATCTGGGCCGTTGCCGGGGCAATCAACAATTTCCGGATCAAGCGATGCTGGAAGCTCTCGTCGTTCACCACCGAGCGCCGCCGACCAGAACTCCGCCAATTGTTCCGAATCATTACAAGCGAAGGTAATAAATTCTATCTCAACCATGCATCTTAGTTATTTAGTGGTGTATAAAAACATCTGCTGGAAACGGAAAGTACTACCGTAGTTGTCAGCGATACTTGTAATTGGGAGAGTTAGAACCTCCCGTGATTGTTGGTGGTTATACCTTCAAGACATTGTATTGACCGTTCTGTGTTGTCTTGTTTCTCCCAACTCCAGCGATCAATATGCAGACCTACGTAGCGGCCCATTCAGTTTTGGTCTCTCTGAAACAAATAGTCGTATAAATCATTAAGTGATGCTCCACAATCACGATACAGCTACTGTCACTCGGCGTTGAACGCTGGCTGGCGAGCGCTGGTTTGTCGTTCCCAAGGGGGACGGAGCGAGTCACTGATGTCACCAACCCCATCGTTTACGCTCGACGTTGAGACAGCAACCGCCTTTCGCGACTGGTTATTCGAGACGGGTGTCGAGAACCATGCCGAGCCACAGATCGCGAACCCCCTCGCTGAACTCGCCGCTGCAATCGATGGCGAACTCCACGACAGTACGGAGTACGTCGCGATCAGCGCGTCGACGACAGCCTTCCCACCGACTGATCGCTCTGCTGGTGTCGACGATGCCGGGTCAGCAACACACCAGGAATCAGCGGAACCAACACGACCAGCTGACGCTGTCCCCGTCGACGACACTGACAGCGACCCCGATCGACTCTACGACAGTCTCCCCGACGACATGTGGCACAGTTCACCCGACCAGTCCGATCCAGGCCAAGCAGACACGGCACCTGAACACAACCAAGAGCCATCGTCGACAACAGCACCTCACACACAAGAAAAAGATAGCCGAATACCCGTTCGATATCGGATCTCGTACGAGTGTTCGGTGTGTGGGGCTCTCCGAGAATTAGAGACCTCGTTGCAGATCTGTGCGTTCGTTGACGACTGCGCTGGCTGTGGTGCTGTTGACGTCCGGTTCAGCGCGGTCGGCATCCCCGAGCCAGTTCACGATTCTTCGTAATCCAGCTGTATCGCTACAATCGGCTTCGGGGTCGTGGAACAGCTCTTACCTCCTCGTTGCACCCGTCAGACGACCGTTCAATACAGGAGAACCACGCAGTTCCCAGACAGCGGCTATTAATTGGCTGTGACACGAAGCACTAGCAATCAGAGAGCCGACGATGTGGTCAAACGAGCCCCGGTCGCTGCCCGACTGGATCGAGGACGCCTATCAGATCCTCGTATCGGGGACGCCGGATCAGCAGACGGAGCTCTCGCAGGACCAGGCCAAGGACCTCCTGCTCGCTGCTGAGGACTTCCCGGATGAACCGGCTGATGCGGAGTACGTTATCGAACGGCTGCTCAACTCCGGGTGGCTCTACGAGGTCGATGGCGAACTTCGGATCACTGATCCGGAGCGCTAGCCGAGATCCCTGATCGCTCTCTAGTCACTACTCCGGTGTGCGCTCAAGCGCCCGCTCGAGCTGCCTCCGAATGGCTGTGAAACGGATGATTAGGCCGCGCAGCCAGCCGTCGGGGACGACGACGATCGCCTCGCCATCGTTGAGGCGTTCGAGATCGCTTTCGACGATTGGATGGGTTTCATCCTGAAGTTCCTGCCGGCCAACCGAGCGGCCGTCGCGGTCGTGGACAGGGACGGAACGGTGCTGTTTCTCACGGCCGATCTGTGATTGCGCGTACTCAACACTCGCTGCATCGCCAACGCGCATGATGACTGATTGGACGAGGCCGCTCAACAGCGCGTTCGCCCGGTCTTTCCCGTAGGTGTCGTGGAGTTGTGCGACCGACTGCACACCGAGCAAGAGCTGGGTGTTTCGCCCCCGGCCTGCATTGATCAGGTCGCCGATCTTGCGGAGGCCAGGGAGCCGCGCAAATTCGTCGAGGACAAAGTACGTGTCCTGATCGTTCGCGAGTGCAAACCGTGCCGCCCAGTCGATGAAGAACCGAAACGCGGGTTGGACCGCGTCGCCCTCCGTAATCGGGAAATCCAACAGTAATGTCCGTCCCTGTGGGTCGTCCATATACTCGCGAATCGAAAATTCGCCTGCCTCTGCGAAATCACCGCGGAAGAGGTCAGCGATGACTTGCTGGAAGTTCGCGTAGACGCCGGCCGCCTGTCGTTCCGAATCCGGGTCGATTGCCGACGCTGCCGCAGTGAGATCCGAATAGTCCGTGAGCCGCTCGTGCATCTCTTGCTTATCCGTCGACTGGACGAAGGCGACGAGGTCGGCGTTCGTCGGCGTCGTATCGCTTACCTGGGCTTCTCGATGAAGGTACGTCACGACGGCAACGAACAGTTGGCGGCCAGCTTGGCTGAAGAATTCTGACCCATCTGTGTGGGGAAACAGCGCCCGGCCGATTTCGTCGATATCGGCTTCGCGTTCGATTTCGGCGAAGAGATTCCAGTATTCGGTTGCGTCCGTCGACGAGAGGTAGATCAGGTTCTCGTGATCGTGGTCCTGTTCGAAGTTCTCCTGATATTCGCCTTTGTAGTCGAAGACAACGAACGGATCGCCAGTTCCGGCCTGCATCTGGTGAGTGAGGAGCTTGATCGTCTCGGTCTTCCCGGCGCCCGTCTCTCCGAGGACGAGAATCGATCGGTCCTTGCGGAGCGGGACAAACCGCGAGAGACTCATGCGATCACTTGCTGCAGAGAGGCCCTGAAACGGGAGGACGTAGTTCCCGTCGTCGATGATTCGACGGAGTTCGCGTTCCGTATCCCAACTCCGCAGTCGCTGGGCTGCATACACTGCGCTTCCGAGTACGACGACGAAGCCACCCACACGGAGCGGCGTGAACTGCTCGATGAGCGGCAGCGACAAGCCGGTCAGATAGCCGGCCTGATGAAGGAGGACTTCGGCGATTTGTGCCAGCAGCAGGACGTGGAACGCCCAGAACAGCTGGAGATGCGCTGGAAACAGCAGGACAGTGCCGACTGCGCCCACCAGATAGAACAGGGGGACGAGCCAGAGCGCGCGACTCCGATGTAACCCATCGAATTTGAAGTCGTGGAAATTCGCGCGCTCGAGGATAGCATACACCCAGGGCAACAGCAGCGCAGCCGCCATCGCTGCCGCGATTTGGAAGAAAATCTCGACCTCATCTTCTTGCCGGTAGTCCTTGCTCTGAGACTCGGAATCAGTACGGGCGCTCACGAGTCAGGCCCCTGTGCTTGTGCCTGCTCGGGCTCTGGTCCGGAGTCTTGTTCGTGGTCCAGGTCTCGATCGGATTCGGTCTCCAGTTCGGGTGTGGCGTCGTGCTGCAACGTCTGTTCGAACTGGTGCGAGAGCTCCTTGGTAAGCTCGCGATGCTGGTCGTGGAACTGCTCGTGGGCGCGCTCGCGGAGCTGTTCGCAGTCCTCTTTGTCCATCCAGAGGTCGCGTTTCGTTCCAGTCAGTGCAACTTGGGCGTGTGGATGATCGGTATCGCGATGGATTGCATAACAGTACGTCGCTGTATTGCGGTCCTTGCAAAACTCGCTCATCACCTGCCGAGTGTACAGACTGAATTGGTCGTCGGAGAGATCGGTACCGTTCTGCGGTGAGATGATGACCTCCCGCTCGAACTCGTATTCTTCGGACTTCTCGATGAACGCCTCAATCTCCTCGTCGGACATCTCCTCGCCGGCGCGGTTCTCAAGCCCCTTCTCCTTATCCAGATACTCGACGAGGTTCCGCGCACCGTGCTCGCGGTAGTTGGTGTCCGTGAAGACCTTCATTCGCGATCACTCCGAAGTTTGGTGAAGAGGTCGCTACCATCGTCCTCATCGCTTTCAGCATCGCTGGGGGCGGCTGTCGTCTCGTCGACGTCGTCTGGCGTGTCGTCGGTGGCTGCGTCAGGCGAGTCGGGGGCCCCGTCAGACGTGGGCTGCTGCGTCGCGGTCGAATCAGTCGCGCTCTCAGCACCCGCCTCCGTGGATGACGGAACCTCTCCTACCTCCTGGATACTCGTTTCGAGATCTTGCCGGATCCGACGAGCGCCCGTATCGAGTGCCTCTTGCCGGACGTGCGCTGACCGATCCTGTTTCATGAGTTCGAAGTTGGCGATTGTGTAGGCACCGAACTTCGCGTTCATATCTCGGATCTCCTTAGCGGTCTCGACCATTTGCTCGGTGCCGACTGAGATCAGCTCCTGAATCCGTTCTTCAGCGCGCGCTTCTGAGGCAATCGCGTCTTGGGCGTCCTGCTGGAGCTGGCGGTCGATCATGTCGTTGATGATCCCAGACATGGAGGTGTCCTCCTCATCGGCACGCTGTTTGAGTTCGGCCTTGCGTTCGTCCGTGACGTACACCGTGATCTGCGTGTCGCGCCCACCCATTTCAGATGCTCCGAGCGATATTCGTCGTGGTTGGTGTGAGCGATCCGGTGGAGATATCGGCAGTCGTTGTTCGCGGAAGGCCGGTGTGTGGCGGTAGAGGGCAAGCCAAAGCTGCACATTGGTCTGTGAAAAACCGCTGGACGGCAGTTTGTGGAGACCACATTGGCTGTATCTACTCCCACATTGGATTCCACCTTAATTATTATGCCCACAGTCAAGCTGCGAGTAACACGGGTACTGTAGATCGAGTGCTTCGAATGCAACCGGAGCGTGATTCTATTAACCAACAAACAGCCGACATAATCAGACTTGTTGGTTAAGGCGGTGCTCCGAGTGGTGTCGACTGTAATGACTAGTTTGATTTGTTAACTACCGAACTCAACGCTAGTCTTTTGTATGACTGGAACAAAGTAATGATTGGGAAGTGTATGAGCAAGACAGAGTCTGAAAAAGTGGTGTCCGTATCGTCGCGCGGGCAAGCCACCATCCCGAAGGAGTTCCGTGAGGAGTTGGGTATCGACACGCCCGGCCGTGTGAAGTTCGTCCGGACCGAGGAGGGTGACATCGTTGTTCGCCCCATCCACTCGGTTACAGACCTGCGTGGGATTCTGGAAGGGAAAACCGACGAGCAGGGGCGCTCGGGAACCGAGCGCCTACGGAAGGAACGCGCAGCGGACAAAGCCAGTGACGAGGAGTTGCGGCAGCGCTACGCCGGTGACGACGAGGCTGACGCATGACGGACGGGGCTGAGATTCCCGAAACGATCGTCTTCGACGCCGAACCACTCATCGCCTATTTCTGCGACGAACCGGGGAGCGACACCGTCGAAACGTACGTCGACGCCGTTGAAGGCGCGGCCGATGGGTACATCTCAGCGATCAACCTCGCTGAGGTCCACTACGTCGTGCGTGCAATCGACGGCGAGGAACGCGCTGATGCTGTCGTCGACGTCCTCGAGGAGAGCGGTATCCGCCGGGTCGATACCGAACAGACGTGGTCCGCCGCCGCCGATTTCAAGTTCCGCTACTCGCCAGCACTCGGTGATGCCTTCGCACTCGGGACTGCGGCGCACGTTGACGGGATGCTACTCGTCGGTGCTGACGATGACTACGACGACGTCACTGACGTCCCAATCACTCGGTTCCGGACTGAATCGGCATAGATCTATTTCGGACTCACTTTCGCCGCTACGAGGCTTCCTCTGCCTGCTCTTCGAGAAACTTTCGCAGTTTCTCTTTGAAAGACGGCGGCGTAGCCTCGAATGTTGATGTTGCATATTCCGTCACTTCTTCAACCTCAGCTTCCTCTTGCACCGTTCCCAGTCCGTAGAATGCCGAACGGGCGACCTCACTGTAAAAGTCGTCTTCGTCGTAGCAGAACTGGCAGTCCTGTCGCCAGTAGTCAGGGACGAACTGCACACCGAGCGCGTGATGTTTGGGGCAGATTCGGCTCTGTTGAAATCCTATTGGTCAGATACTATTTGCTGTGAAACAGCCGGTAAGTGAGGATGCTTATTGAATCCGGTTACGCGTCCTGTTCATCTCAAACCTCGCTGAAACCTCGTCCGATCAAGTACCCAACTACTGTAATCACGCCAGAGATGATTGCTCCGCTTCCAACTGGGAATATGAAAGCGCCCGGCCCCGCCATGATCGGGATGAATAGATTGAGTGTGAAACCAAAACATGGGCCGAATGCGAGTATCCAATTCCCAACGAGATCTGCGCCCTGAAACGCCCGGAAGACAACGATGGCGGTAATAAGGAGCGCACCCACCCAGACTATAGCCGATTGTACTGAAGTCGAGGGCTCCAAGTCCCAGACCCGCAACCCAGTCAACGTCCCAAGAACAAAGAGAAAGGCGGCTGTGGCCGCTAAAATCTCACTTGTTCGCTTGTTCAAAAGCATATAAATTCAATTTGTCCTACATTACGTATGTGCCTTGTGGGTCAAACCGAGATGGTCTAAGGGATTTGCGAGTCTCCTGTACTTAGCGAGTTGAGCGCAGTTCCTGTTAGCTGGTGAGGATTTCAACAGAGCCGCAGATTCCTTTCCGAACCTGCCCGATGTTTCGGAAATCGATTTCCCACGTTCCGTCAGGTGCGATTTCGACGACGAAGTACGCGCCGAGAAGAGCGTCTGCACCATGGTCAGCCGTTCGGTAGAGGAACGCAGTGTTGAGAGCCTTATTCTTGTAGCGGCCGGTATGTACATGACCGGAGAAGTACGCCTTTCCCTCGAAGTGTTCCAGCAGTTCGGGGTGCCAGTAGTGATTCACGAGGATTGTCTCGTCTTCAACTAGTTCGGGATTCTGCGTGAACGTCTCTCCAGCAACGGTAATCACGTCGTCTTTGGGGATGAACGTCCCTGGGAGATCGTAGTCTTGGAACGGCTGTTCCGGACCGATTGCCCCGTCCCGATTCCCCCAGATGTAGAGGAGTTCTCCCCGCTCGTGGAGCGTCTCGAAATACGGCGTGACCGCATCGAGCTGTTCCCGGCCCTCGTCGACGCCATCAAACCATGCATTCGTGATATCGCCGACGTGAATTACGAAGTCGAATTCCTCGCCTTCAGTACCGTCGACGACCCGCTCCAGAGAGTCGACATCTCCGTGGTTGTCTCCCATACAGAGTAGCCGGAGCGTCTCATCGTCGTTAGTCGTCATTGGTTGACTCCCCGTACTCACTCAGGTGTATAGAAGACCACGTTGACCGTCATGGAGATATCTCATAACAGTCTCTCACTGCTATTCTTGTTGGTCCTTCTCTCCGTAGTGCGAAGCCCCTCTCTGGTTCTTCTGCAATATACATTCAGCAGATAGAGAGGGGTGCGATAGACGCCAGCCGATTCCAGCACGTCGTCACACTGCACTGCCTCGAGCTGGTCAAAGCCTGATGGATGAGCCAGCCGAGAGCATCCGCACCCTTGCTGACCGCCTCGACCGGGACGCCCTCCAGGCCCACGACGACCTGCAATCCTGAGCGAGTACCGCAGAGCCGTCGACGTCCGCGTAGCCGTCCACAAGCTTATTACAGAGGAGCGCCGATATTTCATCAATGAGTCTCCACCCCGCTGGCGACGACCGCGAAGGCGACGCCGAGGACGGAGATCGTCCTGAGGTTCCTGAAGGCGTTCTTCGCGGCATTGAGGACATCGCCGAAGGGAATACAGCGAGCAAAGAGGACCTCGAGTCTCTACTGAAGTACTAACCGACTTTTTCTGAGGCAGATGTGAGCTACGTATCACTGTCGGACGAAGAGACGAGGGTCATCTTTGCTGGGGAAGCCGCTGCAGATTTTGCTGCACTCGATGCCTCGGAACAGGAGGAGGTCATCACCCGGCTCCTGAACATCGTCACGAGCGAGGCGCCACCCAGCTCGTTCATCTACGAGCGCATCGCCAACCTCGATATCATCACCGTCGGTGATCAGGGTCGATTGTACACCAAGGTCGTTGACGAAATCCCACGCGGAAACACAGAGTATCATGTCATCTATCTCTTCTTCATCGACCCGTACCACGACTACCCTCACAAGGCGCTGGCAGAGTACAGTCCGAGTGCAGAGACGAAAGCTGAGGAGGTCACTGCGCTGGAGAAGGTGCCCGATGTTGAGCAACACTTCGCGGATCACGACGCGCTCGACGAGGACGATCTCCGGGATTTGCTCCCGTAACACGCTATGGAACCCGGTTCTCCCCGGATCGACCCCTACCCTCGCGTTCCAGAAACCGCTCCCCTCGCCGCCCTATCATTCGTTTTTACCGATTTTCGCTACACGTGGTCGGTGAACCACTCAGGCGCGCCCGTGTACTCTGCCCAGCAGTGCTTGTGGCACGGCTCTCCACGAGGGTTCGGAATCGCTCGTTCGAGATCGACCTGCTCGCCGCACAGGTCACACTCGGCACTGTGGCCGTGCATCCGGGTGTCGTTCGACAGGTCTTTCGTCTCGATGTAGAGTTCGTGGAGCGCACGCGGCGTCAGCCGAACGAGGACTTTCTCGCGGTCGTTCTCATCCCGCTGCTCCGGCGTGTACGTGAGCACCCAGTCTTGGCCCTCTTCACCGTCGCCGCCCGGTCCGAGCGAGATCGTCTGTGCGAGTTCGTCCGGAACGTAGTGCCACTCATTGTCCGCGAACCGCGGGTAGTGGCCCGCCGGTCGCGGGTCGTCGGGGTCGACGTCGTCTTCGGTCATGCGAGCCCGGCCTCCTCGAAGGCGTCGTTGACGACGTCGGCCGTCGGGGCATTGAGATATGGTTCAATAGCCTGGAAGCTATCCCAACCGCCGACGGCCATCACGACGCGAGGATTCATCTGGCGGTCGACGAGGAGGCGTTGCGCGAAGCGGCGGCGGAGATCGTGAGAACTCACGTACTGGTAGTCGTCGTCCCCGGTTTCGGCGGCCGCACGCTCGGCCGTGCGCTTCACGACGTCGCGGACGCCGCGCTCGGTGAGATCGATCAATAAATCGTCTGGCGCTATATCTTCGGCAGTCTGGTAGCGGTGAACGTCCCCCTCGACGTCCGCGGGGAGGTAGGCGTCACGGGGCTTGCCGCCGTTCCCGGTCGTGTCCTTTCCCTCTGGTACCCGGAGTCGGTAGTGATCGCCGTCCGGCGTGCGCTTCACGTGTTCCGGGCGGATCTGCGGAATTTCGAAGGCTCGGAGGCCGACGTAGCCGCCGAGCTGGATAATGAGATCGTCGCGATGATTCGCAGCGGCCCGCCGCAGCTCCTCGAGTTCGGCGTCGGTCATCCAGACCTTGTATTCGTCCTGCTTTGCGGTCGCTTCCAGTCGCATAGGAGCTTCTATAACAAGCTTACACTAAATATCTGTCGAGCATCAGAAACGGTGGTGTGTCACCCCCTGATTAGGCCACTTGAGCGGAGAATAGCGGTATTCCAGTGACGACTTCTGTGATAAGTCGGCATTAGCTCGTGTACTGTGTACCTCTGTTGGTGAAGGACAACTTCTAATAGGAGGCACCTGCATGTACTAGGTGGAGCGCCGCAGGCACCGGCGTTTGAAGCCCGTCGCACCGCTCCTGCCATCCCGGTAAGACGCGGTCCGAACGGGGACGCACCACATCACAATTGCGTCCTCGGACAGGTCCCGCGTGGAAACGGGGGTGGAGGCGGGAATCAGTGCCCTTTCACTACTGCTCAGCAAGCCACGTAGCGACATCGCTACACCCCATTGCCTCGAGCCTCCCTACAACAGGTTGAACGCCATCACTCTCCGGAGGTGGAGCATGGGTCTTCCCAAATATTCCGTGAAACCAACAGCTGACGCGCTCCCGGACGGAATGCGCATATCGCTGTTCGTATGTTGCCCGTCGAACCTCTCCTTCGCCACGCGCAACAGCGGAATATCCACGTCCCCATCGACCTTTCCGAGATTCCAGTGTCGTCTCCAGTATCATCTCAACTGGTCCAGCGACCGAGGCTGAAGAGAGAGCTGTAGGATTCGCCGCAATGGTATCTGCGACAACGCCAGCAACAAGGTCCGCCAACAGGAGATGTGGATAGTAGAGCTCTGACTGGGCACAGTTTGTGATTGACGGCGGAACCACGTCGATTGCAACGGCAGTCTGATACAGCTGGCCTGCTCTACCCTGGTCACCGTCGACGATGGCTATCGTGTCGTCGGTAGTCACACTCAGTTCGTCAAGGAGGATCGCGGAGTGGACTGCCTCAGCAAATGGAAGCTTGACGTCGTCCTGATGAACGCAAATACCGACCTCCCCGTTACACCGAAGAAGGAGCTCCTGAACCTTCTCAGGAGGGAGTGAAAGGTCACGGCTTTTCGTCCGGAACGGCAGATAGCCGTCATCATATATCGTCTGATAGAGGTCATCCAGGAGTGTGGCTTCCTGCGTCCGATTGAGAAGAACACCGACAGTCACCACGAGATCCTGTCGGTCTGTGGCGTCAAACCCGATAGATCGAGGGTGCGAGTCCTCATCCACAATGAAATCCTGCATTCGTGCGTAACTCAGTCTGTGAACCGTGGGGTAATGAAACAGGTCGGAACAGTGGTCATCGCTCCTCGATATAGAAGAACAGAGATGAGCTCTCTCACTGTGTGACCGAATTTCGCTTCGAGAAGGGCAGTGTGGTCGAAGTGTGTAGAGTGAATTGAGGTCGATAACGGGCTTTCTCGGTGAGTACTCCGTGGCGTTTATCATACACACTTACCTTCCACCGTACAATGGTCGATAACTTCAACGAGAAGTCGGACTTTATCTGGTCTATTGCAGATCTTCTCAGAGGGGACTACAAGCAGTCGGAATATCAGAAGGTCATCTTGCCGCTGACTGTTCTTCGACGCCTCGATTGCGTAACTGAACGGAACAAGGACGAGGTATTGGAGCGCTACGAACAGCTTCAGGAACAAGGTATCGAGAACGTCGCCCCCTCGTTGAAGAAGGCTGCCGATGCACAGGTGTACAACACTAGTGAGTACACCTTCGAATCCCTGTGTAACGACCCCGACGATATCGCAGAGAACCTCCAGTACTACATCAACCAGTATGACGAGGAGACGAAGGAGATCTTCGAGAAATTCGCTTTCAACCACCAGATCGATCGACTTGCCGATGCCGATCTTTTGTATAAGGTCGTCCGGCAGTTCGCCGAAATCGACCTCCACCCCGAGGAAGTCCCGAACGAGG
>NZ_CABPRH010000017.1:0-75355 GCF_902410085.1 Haloferax sp. KTX1
GCGGGGTCGATGATGCCGGACGACGCCATCGAGACGCTCGAACCGTGCGATGCGATTCTCCTCGGTGCCGTCGGACACCCGGAGATTCCGGACCACGTGACGCTTCGCGGGATGATGCTCCCGATTCGAAAGGCGTTCGACCAGCAGGTCTGTAAGCGCCCCTCGGTGCTCTTCGACGGCGTCGAGAGCCCGCTTCGCGGATACGACGGGGGCGATATCGACTTCGTCGTCTACCGGGAGAACACCGAAGGCGAGTACGCCGACGCGGGGGGCCACGAGCATCGGGGCTATCCGCACGAAGTCGCGGTTCAGACGGCCGTCTACACCCGAAAAGGGACCGAGACGGTCGTCCGTGCGGCGTTCGAGGAAGCCCGGTCGCGCGAGGGCCGGCTGACGAACGTGACGAAGTCGAACGCGCAGGCACACGGGATGGTGTTCTGGGACCGAATCGTCGAGGAGGTCGCCACCGAGTATCCCGACGTGACCGTCGAGCGCCTGCTCGTCGACGCGGCGTCGATGGACCTCGTCCGACGACCGGAGGAGTTCGACGTCCTCGTGGCGTCGAACCTCTTCGGCGACATTCTCACGGACATCGGAGCCATCGTCAGCGGGAGCATGGGGGTGGCCCCCTCGGCGAACATCAACGTCGAGGGGCACTCCCCGTCGATGTTCGAACCGGTCCACGGGAGCGCCCCGGATATCGCGGGGCAGGGAATCGCCAATCCCCTCGCGACGGTCCTCTCGGTTTCGATGCTCTTCGACCACCTCGGCGAGAACGAGGTCGCCCGTGGCATCCGGCGCGCGGTCGAGTCACAACTCGCCGACGAAACGGCACCGAGAACCCCCGACCTCGGCGGGTCTTCCACCACCGAGACGGTCGTCGAAGACGCCAGGACGCGCCTCTGACCCATCGATGCGCCGCTTTCGCGGGAACCGAGGCGACGACGCGAGCCGGTTCGCGACGCGGCTGCGCCGCCTCGACGCGGAGACGTTCGCCCGACTCGTGTCTGACCTCTGGGTCGAACGCGGCCGGTCTGTCACGCGGGAGGGGGCGACCATCGCTGTCGACGACGGGAGCACGACGCGTCACCTCGTCGTGACTCACCGGCCGCCGTCGACGGTCGCCGGCGACGTCGTGGTCACCTCACGGTTCTCCGACGACCCGAGCGTCGTCGACGCGGCCGAGTTACTCGACGTCGTTCGGTACGCGGTCGACAGAGACCGGTCGGCCGAGATAGCCCGCGAGTATCTCGGCCCCTCGGCGGACCGCTTTTGCTCGCCGCGATTCGATTCCGCCGACGAGCCACGGGGCGTCGACCGGCTGACGACCCCCACGAGCGGTGCAGTCGTCGCGGTCGCGGTGGTGCTCCTCTTCGCGAGCGTCGGTGTGGTCCTCACTCACGCCGGTCCGACACCGGTTGTGGATTCACCTCCACCCGCCACCGCGACGGCCGACCAGCGCGAGCCGGAACTCTCGACGACGACGGCGCGACCGAAGTCCGAAACCGGCGCTCAGGGCGGTGAAGACGGAATCGAGAGCGCGTCTGCCGACGTCGAGACAGTCTCGTACTCGGCCATCGGCTGTCCCGCTCCACCGGAAGACGTTCGCCCAGCGGACCTCGCCCCGGCCGTCGTGCCGGGGGCGAGCGCCGGTGGACTCGACGGGTGGCAGCAGAGCCCGGCGACGTCCGACCCGCCGGCCGAACCGGACCGACTCCGCGACCCGACTGCGCGGCACGCGGTGACGTACTTGCCACCGTCCGGTCACGGGCTGACGCTCGGAATCAGTCTGTGGCCGTCGCGTCGAGTCGCGCAGTCGGTCGCATCGGCGTTTGCACCGCGCAACGAGACGGTCGCGCGGTGGGGACAGTACACGCTCGTCGTCAGTGGGACCACGCCGGACGGGGACCCCCTCGCGAGAGACCGGACGACCGTCTGGTCCCGACCGCTCCTCTCGGAGGTGCGGGCCCCGTCGGGGAGTCGGCTGGGGTACCGGTGTGTGGACTCGTTGCTCGACGAGTCCGCGCCGTCGACGGCCGCGCCCTCCGCCGGCTCCGTGAAAGGTTTATGGTCGAAGAAACCAGACGAACGAACATGACACACGGACCGGACGCGGTTCACGCTCTCGTCGAGGAGTCGGGGTGGGAGTACCCCGTCTCAGTTCGCCGAATAGAGCGCGAGCACGCGTTGGCGAACGTGCAGGTGGACGCGGACGGGAACTCCATCATGGTCGCGGAGTTACTCGGGAAGGCCGAGGCGGACCGATTCGAGAGTTACGATGACCTCGTCACCAAACTCGGACCGGTGTTCGAAGCCGAGAGTAAGCGGCGGAAGGTCGGGTTCTTCGGCCGCATCAAACAGACGTTCCTCGGGGGATGACGGCATGAACAAGCTCCGCGCGTTCGTCGTCGGCGGCTGTTCGACGCTCGCTGTCGCCCTCGCCTTCGTCGGACTCCGATACGGCTACGGCCCCGCTTCGAGAGGCGGCTACGTCACGGCGCTCGTCGCCGTCGTCCTCCTCCCGGCGGTTCCGCTGGTCGCCGCACACGCGAAGTTCGCGCTTCGACGGCTCGCCGAGTACCGCCGAAACGGCTCCGGACTCAGTTTCGAGCGCGACTCGATCTTCGTCTCGGCTGATACCGTGAGCGACGCCGAGCAGGCGCTCACCGACATCGAAGCGGCCGTCGAAGCGGCGGACGAGTACGACGAGTGTCGCCGCGACCGGTTCGGAGAGGGTCGCGGCCTCAACGTTCGCCACACCGGATTCCACAACTCGTTCGTTCGCGTCGCCGGCGACGGCCGCCTCGTCGTGACGGGGGCGTCGCAGAACACGCACTCGCTGGCGGCGCTCGTCGAGCGCGTCGCGTCGCTGACGATGGAACGGACGCGCGCACACCCCTTCTTCGCCCGCAAGCCGGTTCGAGGGGCCCCCAGAGCGTTCCTCGGGCTCTTCCTCGTCGTGGTGTTCGTCTTCGGTGCCGGCGGCGTCGTGGGTGCGGCCTACCCGGCGGACGCCTACAGCGCGCCCGAGCGGGTCGTGCTCGTCGGTTACGACGCGCGCGCGGCGGCGACGCCCGGATACGACGCGACGGACGCCACGCTCGACAAGGCCGCGTTCCTCGTCGACTCGCTCGGCGAGGAGGCGGTCGAAATCGGGTGGGACCGCGACGACGCGGACAAACTCGCCACCCACGGGCGACAGGCGGTCTTCCTCTCCGAGACGGTGTCGGCACAGCTCAGCGCGGCCCGCGAAGACGCGTCGGCGACGAGCGAGCGCGAACGCGTCGCCGCGCTCGAAGCCGACCTGCACGCCGCGGAGTGCCGGGTCGCCGCGCAGATAACCGACCGCGTCGAGTCGGGGAACGTCGAGGGAGACGCGAGCGCGCTCGTCGGTGCGGGCGAGTCGCTCCGCGCGAGCGCGGCGGACGCGGGGTACGCGTGTTCGACCGAGGCGTGAACCGACCGCTCGGGACCGACCTGAGACGGCGTTCATACTCTCCCCCGAGCATTGCGAAGCTATACCTGCGCCACCCCCGAGAGTGGTCACATGGTCGAACACGACGGACTGAAACACGCCGGCCAGTCGCCGGACCAACTGATCGGAACGTGGGCCGTGATTCCGCACCCGAGCACCGCGGAGCTGCTCGCCGGCGTCGGATACGACTTCGTCGTCTTGGACGCGGAGCACACCCCGATGTCGTACGAGACGATAGCGGACATGATTCGCGCCGTCGACGCGGCACCGGGTGAGACGGAAACCCTCGTCCGGGTGCCGGACGACGCCCACGCGACGCTGAAACGGACGCTCGACCTCGACCCGACCGGCGTCCTCGTTCCGATGGTCGAGACGCCGGAACAGGCCGCGGCGGTCGTCGACGCCAGTCGCTACCCCCCGGCGGGAACGCGAGGGCTCGGACTCGGCCGCGCGACGGGGTACGGGCGCACGCTCGGCGAGCACGTGGAGGCCGCCGAAGAGACGGTTGTGAGGTACGTTCAACTGGAGTCCGAGCGCGCGGTCAGGAACGCCGACGCCATCGCGGCGGTCGACGGAATCGACGGCGTGTTCATCGGACCGGTCGACCTCTCGATGTCGATGGGCTGTTTCGGTGAGTGGGACGACGACGACTTCCTCGAAGCGGTCGACCGAGCCGTCGCGGCCGCGGCCGACGCCGGGGTGGCGGTCGGAACCCTCGCGACCGACGCCGCCCAGCGGGCGACCCGCATCGACTGGGGTGTCGACTATCTGGTCGCCGGCGTCGACGCGCTCCACCTCTCCGACGGGGCCGCCGACGCCCTGGACCACAGCACCACGCTCGGCGACTGACGCCGCGACGGCGCGCCTGTCGTTCGGTCGCACCGCCCCGTCTTCCCGTCCGTCTGTGACGCCGCCGGGTGGCATCCCCGACGGATTTCGCATCGTCTACGGGTCGGGGCCGAGCCCGCGGCAACCGAAGGCGGCGAGTGCGCTCCGTCAGCGATACGCGGCGACGGTCGTCTCGACGAGCGACGAAATCTCGTCGCGGGTAGTCTCGTCGAGGCCGACGAGCGGGGGCCTGACCTCGTCCGTTTCGAGGACGCCGCGGGCGCGGAGGGCCGCCTTCGTCGCCGGCGCGAACCCGTGTTCGACGCACTGTTGGAACAGCGGCGCGATGTGTCGCTCGTGGATTCGACGCGCCTCGGCGACGTCGCCGCGGTCGGCCGCGGTCGCGGCGGCGACGAACGCTTCGGGGACGACGTTCGAGAGCGCGTTGACGCCCCCGGTCGCGCCCAGCACGAGTCCCGGGACGAGGTGGCTGTCGAACCCTTCGAACAGTTGGAACCCCTCGGGAGTCCGTCGGAGTAGCTCCGAGAAGTAGTTCAAATCGCCGCTCGAATCTTTCAGACCGAGGATAGCGTCGCGCCCGGAGAGTTCGACGACGGCGTCCGCGTCGAGCGACCGGCCGACACAGGCGGGGATGTTGTAGAGGTACAGCGGGAGCGCCGCCTCGTCGGCGACCGCCTCGACGAACGCGACGTCGCCGGCCGGGTCGTTCGCTCCGTGGAAATACGGAAGCGTGATGAGCGCGGCGTCTGCACCGGCCTCGGCCGCGGCGTCGATTCGGTCGACAGTCGCTTTGACGCTCGTCGCGGCGGTGCCCGCCATCACCGGCGTGCCGTCGGCCCGCTCGACCGTCGTCGAGAGAACCGCGCGGAACTCGGCGCCGTCGAGACTCGCGAACTCACCCGTCGTTCCACAGGGGACGAGTCCATCGACGCCGCCGTCCACGACGTGGTCGACGAGTGTTTCGAGCGCCTCGTGGTCGACCGCGCCACCGTCGAACGGCGTGACGAGCGGGCAGTGTACACCAGCGAACCGTCGTGCTACGTCTGTCATCGTCTCGTACTCCCGCCGATGCCAGTTATATGTTCTCACGACCCGGAGCGTGGCGTCAAGATTTATGTACACATGTGAAAACATGGCACACGATGACGATACTGGCAGCAGTCGACGGAGAGCAGAAACCGGACCGCGTCGTGACGATCGGCGAAGACCTCGCGGACGCGTTCGACGACCAACTCGTCGTCGTCAACGTTCTCGACCAAAAGGAGTTCGAAGAGCGAGACGACGTCCACCAGACGGGGTACACGGTCGAAGACGGTCAGAACGACGCCGAATCGGTGGCACGCTCCGTCGTCAAAGCGACCACTGACCGGCCGGGACACGTCCAGACGCGCGGCCTCGTCGGCGAGGTCGTCGACGAACTGCTGGGCGAGACGGAGCGACTCGACGCGTCGTACCTCGTCATCGGCGGACGAAAGCGTACGGCGGTCGGGAAGGCGCTGTTCGGAAGCACGACGCAGTCGGTCCTCCTGAGCGCGGACGTCCCCGTCGTCGCGGTCATGGACGAAAAGTGAACACGGGACTCAGACACAGATGGTTACACTCGACCTCCCCGACCGAGAGCGACTCGAAGCGGTAAACGACGCCTCGGTAGACGACCTTCCGGCCTTCGCGACCGTCCGCTCGGTTTCGGACCCACCGGAGGTAGACGACGTCCGAGCGAGCGCCGTCGAGGCGCTCGACGACATCCCGGCGTTCGAGACGCTCCCGTCGGGGTCGTCGGTGGCGATTACGGCCGGAAGTCGCGGCATTCACGACATGCCGGCCGTCCTCGCGGCGGTGGTCGTGGAACTCCAAAACCGGGACCTCGACCCGTTTATCATGCCCGCGATGGGGAGTCACGGCAGCGCGACCGCGGACGGACAGGTCCAGACGTTGGCCTCGCTCGGCGTCACCGAGGCGTCGATGGGCTGTGAAGTCCGCTCGTCGATGGCCGTCGAGCGAGTCGCCGAAGACCCGAACGGCGAGCCGATATACGCGGCGAGAGACGCGCTCGAAGCCGATGCAATCCTCCTCGCGAACCGCGTGAAACTCCACACCGACTACCGCGGTCCGATCGAATCCGGACTCTGTAAGATGGCCGTCGTCGGCCTCGGGAAGCACCGCGGAGCCGAGAACATGCACAACGCCGCAATCGCCCGCGGGTTCGACGAGGTCATCCCCGAGCGCGCGGAGATACTGCTCGCCGAGACCGATATCGTCGGCGGTATCGCCGTCGTCGAGAACGACCACGAGCGCGCCGCCCTCATCGAGGGCGTCCCCGCCGAGGGGCTTCCCGAACGGGAGTCTGAACTGCTCGAACGGTCGAAAGAGCTGTTCCCGTCGCTCCCCGTCGACCAGTTGGACTTCCTGATGGTCGACGAACTGGGAAAGAACATCAGCGGGACGGGGATGGACACGAACGTCGTCGGCCGGGTCTGGTTCCACAACCAACCCGAAGTGAACTCGCCGGAGATAACGCGCATCTACGTCCGTTCGGTCACGGCGGAGTCGCACGGCAACGCAATCGGCATCGGCCTCGCCGACTACGTCAACCGAAGTCTCGTCGAAGCGGTCAATTTCGAGGACATGTACGTCAACATCACCACGAGCGGCGAACCCGAGCGCTCGAAGATTCCGTTCGTCGTCCCCTGCGATGCGACGGCGTTCGTTCTCGCGGCCTCGATGACCGGCGTTCCCGACCTGAGTGAGATGCGCATCGGCCGCATCACCAACACGCTCGAACCGGGGACGATGCTGGCTTCCGAACCCGTGCTCGAAGAGTTAGCGGGACGAGACGACGTCGAAATCGGCGAACGTCGACGCCTCGAATTCGACGCCGACGGTACACTCGTCTCCACCATCGAAGAGTAGTCACGACACGGACCGGACCGAGCGAATGACGGTCGGACCCACTCGACCGCATGCCGCTTCGAACTACCCCATAGTATATCAATTTTCATAACCACCTTTGTACCTATCACGATGTGGTTGGAATCTCCGTAATCGCGTTCGCCCGTCGAGCGTAGGTCGGGTTCGCTATTCGAATGAATTGTGCAGGTAATCTAAAATACTACTGCGTCCGCTTGTGTCCTTTTTCCCCGCGACACTGGGAACGACCGACTGGAATCCGCGGGTCTGAAACCGGGTGTCGACGAAGATTCGAACTGAACCGCCGGCTTCGACGTTTATCAGAAACGAGTTCGAATCCCGGACTGTGGCTAATTTGGCGGTCTACTCGTCTCTGGACAATATCGTCTCTCACGTCTTTCGTACGGGCGCGAGTCGTGGGAACCGGTCCGACCCCCCGAACGGCGTAACGTCGAGACTCACGGTTCTCCCGAACGATACTGTATTAAATTCACATTTCCAACTGACGTTGAATCTGACGGCTGATTCGTCGGCTACGAATCTCTTCGAGTCGTGTACGGTGCATACGGTGCGTTCAACGTTCAAGACGGAGTGTGTGACTAAACTATCCGTGGCAACTGTGCGGAGTCGGTGGACACCGCCACGTCGACCCGTTCGAACACATATGAGATCTAGTATCTTCTCGAATAGTTAATCTGCTGTACTAGACACGGTAATCGGGACCAGTCAGTATTCGCCTTGGTCCCCCATAGAGCCGCCCGCAGTTCTCGTCGCTGTGCTCCGACGCGTCGGGTCAGTTGCAACGCCCAGTCACTACCGCGCTGTCTGACCCGCGCAGAAGGCGGGGACGAACTCACCGTTCGCGGCACTCAGTCGTCGCCGCGTGCGGCGCTGCCAGCGCCCGCGTCCGGAGTCCGCAGCACGTCCGGGTCGGCGTCCGATCCGAGCGGTTCGACGCGCACGCTCGACACCTTGTACTCCGGAATGCCGGCCTGCGGGTCGAACGTCTCCTGCGTGAGTTTGTTGACCGCGCCGGCCGCGAAGTGCATCGGGATGAACAGCGTCCCGTCGCCGACGCGGTCGGTCACCGTCGCCTTGACGACGATGTCGCCGCGGCGGGACTCGACCTTGACGTACTCGCCGTCTGAAACGCCGAGTTCCGCGGCCGTCGTCGGGTTGATCTCGATGAAACTCTCGCCGACGTGGCTCATGAGGCCCTCGACGCGCCGGGTAATCTGTCCGGTGTGCCAGTGGTAGAGAACCCGCCCGGACGTGAGCGTGAGGGGGTACTCCTCGTCGGGGAGTTCGCCGGGGTGGCCGCCGTCCGCCGGCACGAAGCGGGCGAGTCCGTCGTCGAAGTTGAAATTCCCCTCCTCGTAGTCGTAGAGGTACGGCGTGCCGGGGTGGTCGTCGTCCCAGCACGGCCACTGGAGTCCGTGCTCCTCGCCCGATTCGAGGCGGTCGTAGCTGACGCCGCCGTAGATGGGCGTCAGGTCGCTGATCTCGTCCATGACCTCCCGCGGGTGGTCGTAGCCCCACTCGTGGCCCAGTCTGGCAGCCAGTTCCTGCGTGATTTCCCAGTCCTGACGCGCCTTTCCGGGCGGTTCCGCGGACGCTCGAACCCGCTGGACACGACGCTCGGTGTTGGTGAAGGTGCCGTGTTTCTCCGGCGAGGTCGCCGCCGGCAGAATCACGTCGGCGTGCTCCGCGGTCTCCGTCATGAAGATGTCCTGTACGACGAGGAAGTCCAAGCTATCGAGCGCCTCGCCGGCGTGCTGGATGTCGGGTTCCGAGAGCGCGGGGTTCTCCCCGACGATGTACATCCCGCGGAGATTCCCCTCGTGGGCTTCGGCGAGCATCTCCGGCACTTTGAGACCCGGTTCGGCCGGCGGGCGCTCGCCCCACACGTCGGCGAACTTCTCGCCGACCTCGTCGTCGGCCGGGTCCTGGTATCCGGGGAGGCTCCCGGGCAAGGTCCCCATGTCGCCGCCGCCGCCCTGCACGTTGTTCTGGCCCCGGAAGGGCGACAGTCCGGCACCCGGTTTCCCGACCTGCCCGAGCGTGAGCGCGAGGTCGGCCATCGCGAGGAGGTTCTCCGTTCCGTGGCTGGATTGGGTCATGCCCATCGCCCAGCCGAAGACGACGTTCTCGGCGTCTGCGAGCGTCTCGGCGGCCGATTCGAGTTCGTCGGGCGAGACGCCGGCCAGTTCCTCGACTTTCTCGGGCGTGAACGCCTGGACCTTCCGCTTGACCTCTTCGAATCCGTTCGTATTCCGTTCGATGAACGTCTCGTCGTGCAGGTCGTGCTCGATGAGGTATCGGATGAGGCCGTTGAGCCACGCCACGTCGTAGCCGGGCGTCGTTCTCGTGTACTGGTCTGCGTGCTCGGCGATGCCGATTTTCCGGGGGTCGAACACCACGAGGTCGGCCCCGTCGCGGACGTTCTGCTTGATTCGGGTCGCCAACACCGGATGCGACTCGGTCGTGTTCGACCCGCTTATGAGGTAGGCGTCGGCCTCGCCGATGTCCTCGTTGATGCGGTTCGTCATCGCGCCGTACCCGAGCGTCTGTTGGAGCGCCGCCACCGTCGACGAGTGACAGAGCCGGGCGCAGTTGTCGATGTTCTTCGTGCCGAGCACCTGCCGCGCGAACTTCTGGACGAGGTACGCCTCCTCGTTGCTCCCCTTCGACGACGCGAGGCAACTGACCGCGTCGACGCCGTGTTCGTCCTGAATCTCGCGGAGTTCGCCGGCGACGTAGTCGAGCGCCTCGTCCCACGACGCCGCCTCGAACTCGCCGTCGTCGTTTCGA
The DNA here is from genome assembly GCF_902410085.1 of Haloferax sp. KTX1. Taxonomy (NCBI): domain Archaea; kingdom Methanobacteriati; phylum Methanobacteriota; class Halobacteria; order Halobacteriales; family Haloferacaceae; genus Haloferax; species Haloferax sp. KTX1. The sequence continues at coordinate 10,043 of NZ_CABPRH010000017.1, forward strand.
ATCAGCGGTCTCGTGAGCCGGTTTTCGCTGTTGGCGAACTCGTGTCCGAACTTCCCTTTCACGCACGTCGAGAAGTTGTTGGCCGGTGCGTTTTCCGGGTCGTCGACGGGCTGGACGCCGAGGGCGTTGCCGTCTTTGCCCCACATCTCGAACCGACAGCCGACCGCACAGAATCCACAGGTCGTCTCCGCTTTGTCGAGGGTGCCCAGCCGGTAGTCGCTGACGAGCGACGCGACGTCGAACAACCGACCCTCCGGCAGGGTCCGCGCCGCGAGGTTCTCCGCGGTGTGTTCGCCCGCGAGCATGGCCTTCCGACCGTACTCCCCGAGGAAGTCGGACGCTCGGCGTTTGCTCTGGGCCATGTATCGGGCGACGCCGCTCCGTCCCTCCTGTCCCGCCTCGGCTTCGCCACCGGCGCTCCCCGCGCTCCCGGGTGCGGGCGAGCGGTTCGGTGCCGTCGTGTCGTCGATGGTCTCCGCCTCCTCGTGTTCGATGACGTTCCCGACGGAGTTCCGCTGCGTGAACCCCGGGAGCGGGAGCGTCCCCGCGCCACCGATGTCCTTCTCGGTCAGGGCACCGGTCGGACAGACCGTGGCGCAGTGACCGCAGGAGACGCAGTCCGAATCCGCCATCGTCTCGGCGTCGGACTGGAAGCCGATGCGGGTGTCCGAACCGGACCCCTCGATACGGAGCACGCCTTCGACCTGAACGTCGTTACAGCCCTCGACGCACCGGTTACAGAGGATGCACTTGTTGCGGTCGATTTGGATGAACGAGGAGCTGTCGTCGAGCGGTTCGTACTCGCTTCGCTCGTCGAAGACGCCGTACCGCGGATGGTCGACCCCCTCGCTGATGGCCGTCTCCTGGAGCTCGCACCGACCGTTCCCGTTACAGGTCGTACAGCGAAGGTTGTGGTTGGAGAGGACGAGGTCGAGGTTGACGCTCCGAGACTCCTCGGCGGCCGACGTATCGGTCTCGACCGTCAACCCGTCCGTCGCCGGGAACGAACAGGAGGGAACGACCCCGTGTTCGTCCGTCTCGACCATGCAGGTTCGGCACTCGCTCCGCGGGCCGATTTCGTCGCTCGCGTCGCCGTCGCGGTCGTAGTAGCACAGCGCCGGAACGTCGGCGTCCCCGTCGAGGCTGTCGGAGCCGGGGTCCACGCTCACGACCTCGTCGTCGACGGCCTGCATGGCGTCGATGACGGTTGCCCCCGGCGGGACGGTGACCGGGGTCCCGTTGACGGTGACCGTCGTCGGGCTCTCTCCGCCGGTTCCGACGGGCGGGTCGTTCGCGGTCCCGGTCTCGAACTCAGCCGTGACCGACGTCTCGTGCTGTGGGTCGTCTATCTCCGGAACGCCCGGAAGTGGGTCGTCAGTACTCATAGTTTGTCAGTACAGGCTCCGCTGGGACAGCGGCCGTCGGCGTGTGCTTCGAAACTCGATTCGAACTCGTCCATCGCGGTCAGCACCGGTCGCGGCGCACGAGCCCCGATTCGGCAGTTGCTCGACCGGGTCATGACCCGCCCGAGTTCGCGTAGCTTCCCCCGGTCGTACGAGCCTCGGTAGACCGCTCGCACCAGTTCGGTGAGTTGGACGGTTCCCTCCCGACCCGGCACGCACCGCCCGCTGTTGGCTTCCGAGGCGAAGTTCGCTCGTTGACCGGCGGTGGCGACCGGACACCGCTCGTCGTTCAACAGTTCGACGACGCCGTCCGTGCCGAGGCCGGCCGCGGTCAGTTCGTCCGCGGTCGGCGTGATATCCAACGTCCGAGTGACGCCGCCGAACACCCCGCCGACGCAGGCCATCTTGAACGAACCCTCCAGTTCGACGGCGTCCCGAACCGCAGAGAGGCGGGCGTCCGACCCGACCTCTATCGTCGCGGGCGCGGCCACGTCGCCGGTGACAGTCAACAGTCGCGTCGCCGAGGCGGACCCGTCCTCGTCGGTACCCTCGGAACCCGAGAGCGCGTGGTGTACCTGTGCGAACGTCCGCGGCGAATGGATGACCGTGGGGCGGCCGAACAGCCCGTACTCGGCCGGCGACGGTGGCTGGAGACGGGGCTCGATTCGGTCCGCTCCCTCAATCGCTTCCAGCGCCGCCGTCGGTGCGCCGGCGCGGTACTCGTCCGGGCCCGTGGCGAGTCTCGGAACGACCGGGAGTTCGCCCGCGGCGGCGTCGACGGCCCGCCGGAGATGTTCTCGGAGTTCGGTGTCGGTCTCCGCGAGATAGACGACCGCGTCGGTCGTCCCGAGGTACTCGGCGACGGCCGCCACGCCGTCGAGCACCGACATCGGCGACCCGGCGAGGAGCGTTTCGTCCGCCCACTGCCTGTCGTCCGCGTCGTTCGCGTTCACGACGACCACCGGGTCGCCGTCCGTCTCTCGCGCGCGCCGCCACGCGTCGGCGACCGGGTCGTCAGCGCTGGCATCGCCCCTGCCTCGACCGACGAGGCCAGCGTCCGCGATCGCGCCCGCGTCTTTGTCGAGCGACTGGAACTGACACCCCTCCGGGTCCAGCGGGTCGACCCACCCGCAGGGACCGAGGACGCGCCGCTGACCCACCGCGAGCGGCCCGTTCGTCGGCACCGGTAGCGTCGTCGTCTCGGCGTCGTGTTCGACGACCGCCGCGGCGTCGTCCGTCGGTAACGCCCCGTCTTCCACGTCGGCGACGATTTCCCGGGCTCTCGGTGCGTCCGGAGCCGGGAAGAACGCGGTCCGCCCCGCTCTGGTCGCCAGAACCAGCGGGTCGTACTCGCTGATTCCGGTCGGTCCCGTTCGCAGGACCGGGACGGAGTCGGCGGCGGCGCGCGCGCTGCTCAAGACACGCTCCCCGCGCTCCGTTCGTCCGGCTCCCGAAACCCGGACGGTCGGCGACGGGGTCGCCTCACCTGTGCGATTCATTCTCACGGTTAAAAAGACGCGGTAGGGTTAAAAAATCATCCCAACCCGGACCCGTTGGCGCGCGGCTTCGAGGCGTTCAATCCCCCGGACTCGAAGCCGGTCCCACCGCGATTGGCACGAAATCGCCGCGGCGGATGGCGCTCCCAGACGGGGCAGCGACCGGAGCAAAGAGCTAATGCGGCGACGCGTTGTTCCCCGAGGTGATGACGAACTCACGGTTCGACGACGTCCGAGAGACCGCGGCCGACGCGACCCGCGAAGACGACGTCCTGTCTGCGTACACCGGACTCGTCCACGACGACGGTCGGCGCGAGTACTACTTCGCCAACGACACCGAAGACGCATCGGAGCTACGCGAGACGGCGGCCGTCCAACTCGGGATGCTGGTTCGGGTCCTCGCGGACCGCTCCGAGAGCGACGTCGAGGAGATCACCGACCTCGCGGCCGAGCGGGCCGAGAACATGCGGTTGGAGTGACCGCGGGGGCCGACACCGGCCGCTCGAACGCGAGTTCTCGTCGGTGAGTGTCGTCTCAAGAATCCTCACGCGGGTCGGGACCCGTTGCGTCCGGTCGGGACCGCGACCCTATTCGGTCGCCGCTATCGCTTCGATTTCTATCGCCGCCCCTTTCGGCACGTTCCCGACCTCGACCGCGCTACGCGCCGGCGGTTCTTCGTCGAAGAACTCGCTGTACACCTCGTTGAACTCCTCGAAGTCGTCGATGTCGTCGAGGAAGACGGTCGTTTTGAGCACGTCGTCGAGGGAGCCGCCCTCCGAGACGAGAATCGCTTCCACGTTTTCGAGACACCGCTTCGTCTGGTCGCCAACAGAGGCGTCGTCGAGTAGCTCCCCGTCGGGCGTGAGCGGCAGTTGGCCCGCAGTGAGGACGAGGTCGCCGTTCGTCGTCGCCTGACTGTACGCGCCAACGGCCGCCGGTGCGTCCGAAGTGCTAATCGTGCGCTTCACAGCCGGCCGTTTCGAACGGTTCGTATTAAATCCACGTCCGGGGCGAACCCGGTCTCACGATATGTGTGCCATCTGCCATATCGTGGCGTCACTCGGCTTGCACGTCGGCTACTCCTCGTCCCGAACTTCGGAGCCTCGTGGGTGTCCCGGCCCTGCCGACACCCACGCAGAAAACACAAATAATACCAAACGTGACACGATGAGACGTTCACCAACGATATTTAAGCGTTGAAGTGCCGAGAACCGTGAAAGACATTCGCACCCGAACTATAAATGGCATCCGTCCGCAGAGACCGGCGGAGCCCGAACAATGTCAATGGACGCAGTCGTCTACAAAGGCGAACGAGAGGTCGCAGTCGAAGCGGTCGAAGAGCCCCAGATTGAACATCCGAACGACGTCGTTATCGACATCACGACGACCTGCATCTGCGGGTCCGACCTGCACATGTACGAGGGTCGGACGGCGGCGGAACCGGGAATCGTGTTCGGCCACGAGAACATGGGTATCGTCGAGGAGGTCGGCGAGGCCGTCAGCGGCCTCGAAGTCGGCGACCGCGTCGTCGCGCCGTTCAACGTCGCCTGCGGCTTCTGCGAGAACTGTGAGAACGGCTACACCGGCTTCTGTACCAACGTCAATCCGGGATTCGCCGGGGGAGCGTACGGCTACGTCGCCATGGGGCCGTATCAGGGGGGCCAAGCCGAGAAGCTCCGCATTCCGTACGCCGATTTCAACGCGCTCAAACTGCCGGACGGACGGGAGCACGAGGACTCGTTCTCGCTCCTCGCGGACATCTTCCCGACGGGCTGGCACGGCACGGAACTCGCCAATCTCGAATCCGGCGATTCCGTCGCTATCTACGGGGCCGGCCCGGTCGGCCTGATGGCCGCCTACAGCGCCAAACTCAAGGGCGCGGCCGAGATTTACGTCGTCGACCGCGTCCCCAGTCGCCTCGCGCTCGCCGAGGAACACTGCGACGCCACGCCCATCAACTTCGAGGAGGGCGACCCCGTCGAACAGATCAAAGAGATTCACGGCGGCGGCGTCGACAAGGGCGTCGACGCGGTGGGCTATCAGGCCATCGACCCGGACAAGGAAGCCGACAGCGCGTACGACCCCGCCCGGGAGAACCCGGCCGTCGTCATCAACAACCTCATTCGGACGGTCCGTCCGACCGGCGAACTCGGTATCCCGGGTCTCTACGTCCCCGACGACCCCGGCGCTCCCGACGAGATGGCCGCGCAGGGACGCCTCGGCATCGACTTCGGTCTCCTGTTCGAGAAAGGACAGGCGCTCGGCACCGGCCAGTGTAACGTCAAGGAGTACAACCGAAAGCTCCGAGACATGATAATCGAGGGGCGAGCCGACCCGAGTTGGGTCGTCTCCCACCGCGTCGACCTCGAAGACGCGCCCGAGATGTACGAGAAGTTCGACAACCGCGAGGAAGGCGTCACGAAGGTCCTGCTGGAACCCTAACGGTAACCGTCGCTTCCCCCTCTGATTTTCACCGGTACTCCTTTGACGGTCACCCCGGTAGTTCGGTCTATGTGCCAGTACTGTAGCTACCGGTACCACGACGGCTGGACCCAGCTGTTGGAGTACGACGAGATTTACCAGACGGCGGTCGGCGGTGAGTCGGAGTCGACCTACGGCTTCCACGAGTCGTGGGACGAACTCCGAGACGAGGTCGACTTCGGCGCGGCCTAATCAGGCGGACTCCCGGGGAAACGGGTCGTCGGGATACGACGCCGCCCGCTCGTCCGTCGTCGCCAGACACTCGTCGAGTTCCCCGCTCAGTGCCGCCTCGTCGAGGTCGCGGCCGATGAACACGAGTCGCGTTTCGGGGTCATCGTCTCCCCACTGACCGATGGGGCCGGCCTGTACCGACGGCCCCGCCTGACTCACGCCGAGCACCGTCTCGGGACGACTCGCGACCCACGCGAACCCCTTCGCGCGGACGACGTTCCCCTGCCAGTCGTCGAGCCAGTCATCGAGTCGGTGCGGATGGAACGGGCGGTCCCGACGGTAGACGAAGGACTCGACGCCGTGGGCCGTCGCCGCCGAGACGTCCTCATCGTGGGCGTGTCCGCTGTCGCGGCCGTGGCCGTGGTTGTCGTTCACCTCGCCATCGTCGCCCGTGAGCGCGCGTTTCCAGCCTTGGTGGTGTTTCGCAGCGTCGAAATCGAACCGTCCCGTATCGAGAACTCGCCCCGACTCGACTTCGCTGTGTGTCGTCCGGTGGAGGCTCGCGCGGGGTTGGAGTTCTCGAATCTCGGCTTCGACGGCGTCCAGCGCGTCGTCGGGGACCATGTCGCACTTGTTCAGCAACAGCACGTCGCAGAACTCGACCTGCTCGACGAGAACCTCCGTCAACGGCCGTTCCGGGTCGGGAGCGGCGTCCGGGAGCGATTCCGCCGGGTCGAACGCCTTCCAAAACCCGTAGGCGTCGATGACCGAGACCGCGGTGTCCAACCGGAACTGCTCCGGCAGACCGCCCTCCTCCGACTCGCGCGTCAGCACCCGCGCAATCGGGAGCGGTTCGCTGATTCCGGAGGCCTCGATGAGAAGGTAGTCGAACGAACGCTTCTCGGCCAACCGCGTCACTTCGGTCACGAGGTCGTCCTGCAATCGGCAGCAGATACAGCCGTTTGAGAGGTCGACAAGGCCGTCGTCCGCCTCGGAGGCGACTAACTCTGCGTCGACGTTCAGTTCGCCCATGTCGTTGACGACGACGGCGATCTCCCTCCCGCCGGGGTCGTTCAGGAGTCGGTTGACCAACGTCGTTTTGCCCGCGCCGAGGGGCCCGCTGATGACCGTAATCGGAGTTTCAGCCGTGGACATGTCGATGCTGTGTGTCGACTCGCGGGTGGCTGTAATCAATGCTGGGTCGCCTCGCTCGACCCGAGTGTAGAACCCCTCACACCGGACCTCCGTTCAAAACTCATCTTCTTCCATTACTGATAGGTCGGGTTTCGCGGCCGTTCGCGTCGGCCGACCTCCGCGCGAACCGGACTATCGACCTTGTTGGACGCGTTCGCGCCACCGAACTCGCTCGCCCGCTGTGGCACGACGGCATCATCTTTTTTGGTCGCCGGTCCTGACGGGTGACCAGATGGCACCCTCCGTCCCCGACCGACTCCTCACAGTCGACCTGTCTGCCGGTTCGGTCGAGAGCACGCCGATTCCGGACGAGTGGCGACGGCGGTACCTTGGCGGAAAAGGGCTGGGTGCCCGCTATCTCTACGACGAACTCGACGCCGGCGTGGACCCGCTGGGTGACGAAAACGCGCTTCTGTTCATGCTCGGCCCGCTGTCGGGGTATCTCCCGGGCGAGTCGAGATACGCCGCTATCACGAAATCCCCGCTCACGGGCTGTTTTCTCGATTCCTATGCGGGCGGCGAGTTCCCCGACTCGCTGGCCGGCGCGCTCGGGCCACAGATGGGCCTGCTCGTGACGGGTGTCGCGGATGAGCCCGTCACCCTCGTCATCGAAGGCGGGGACGCCACGATTGCGCCCGCCGAGACGTGGGGGGCCGACACGGTCGAAACGGCGCGAGCGTTCCCCGACGCGTCGGTCGCGTGCATCGGCCCGGCGGGCGAACAGCAGGTCGCCTACGCCACTATCGCCTCCAATGCCGGCGACCACCACGCTGGTCGAGGGGGCGCGGGAGCGGTCATGGGTTCGAAGCGGCTGAAGGCGGTCGTCGCGCGGGGAGAGCCACCCGAGGGGTTCGACGGCCTTCGGGAGGCCTACGCCGCGAAGTACCGAGAGAGTTCCACCGGACGCTGGCTCCGGGCCAGTGGAACCGTCGAAACCATCGATTTCGCGAACGAAATCGGCGCGCTCTCGACGCGAGGCTGGCGCGATGGACACCTCGAACAGACGGACGAACTGGGAATCACTGCGGTCGAAGACAGCGCCGTCGGTCGCGAGTACGCCGACACGGCGGCTCCGGGAGGATTTCGCGTACCGACGGACGAGGGCGACCACGTGCCGCGGGGCGCCACCGCGATGACGCTCGGGGCCGGACTCGACATCCACGACTTCGACGCCGTCGCCGAGCTGGGACAGACCTGTGACCGACTCGGGATGGACCTCATCAGCGCCGGCAGCGCGGTCGCGTGGACCATCAACGCCGACGCCGCCGGCGTGCTCGACCGTCCACTGTCGTTCGGCGACGCCGACGGAGCGCGCGCCCTCTTACGGGAGATTGCGAACCGTGCGACGGATCTCGGCGACGCGCTCGCGGACGGGGTCGATGCCGCGGCGTCGCGGTACGGCGGGAGAGAGCTCGTCCCCACGGTCAAGTCGATGGAGCTACCGGCCTACGACCCGCGCGGTGCGCAGAGCATGGCGCTGGCGTACGCGACCAGCGACCGCGGGGCCTGCCATCGACGGGCGCGACCCATCGAACGCGAGGCGTTCGACGGGGAGTGGGGAGCCGACCGGACCGCGGAGGCGGTCGTTCGCGAGCAGGACCGGCGGTCGGTACTCTGGAGTCTCATCGCGGACGACTTCTTCGCCGACGCGCTCGACGACCTCGGACGAGCGTGGCTTGAATCGGTCGGCCTCGAACCCGCCGGGGGACTCGCCGCGGTCGGTGAGCGGATTTGGAACGTGACGCGCCTGTTCAACGTCCGCGAGGGAATCTCGCGAGCTGACGACGCATTGCCGGCCACGCTCCAAGAGCCGCTTGAGACGGGGCCGCGCGCCGGTGCAGTCGTCGACCGCGACGATTTCGACTCGATGCTCGACGCGTACTACAGCCCCCGCGGCTGGGCCGCCGATGGCGTGCCGACGGCGCAGACCATCGACCGCCTCGATCTCACCGAACTCGCCGCCGACCTGCACGCGCTCCGCGATTGAACACCGCCCGAACGCCCGGTCGGCGACCGATACGGGCGAACCGGCTGTCCGCGGGTCCTCGACCGCCCACTCGCGGCTGCCGAACGCAGCCCCGTGTCACTTTAATCGCTTCCCCTCGTGGAACGAATATGAAGCTTCGCGATGCGCTCTGCGCTCGAAGCGGCGTGGTCTGCGTCGTCGGCGCGGGCGGGAAGAAATCCACGCTGTACGCGTTGGCGCGTCAACTCGACCGCGCCGTCGTGACGGCGACGGTTCGCATCCCGATCTTCGACCAGCACGTCGACGACGTGCTCGTGACCGACGCTCCGGTCGCCGCGCTCCGGCGCGTGACGGACTGGCCGGTGGGCGTCGTCCCCGACCGCGACCGCGACGACCGCTACCGGGGGTACGACCCCGACGTGGTCGACGACATCGGGACGTCCGACGCCGCCGACGCCGTGCTCGTGAAGGCCGACGGCGCTCGGATGCGCGAATTCAAAGCTCCGGGCGACCGCGAACCTCAACTCCCGGCGACTGCCGACACCGTCCTCCCAATCGCCAGCGTCCACGCGGTCGGAGAACCGCTCGCTGACGATACCGTTCACCGCCCCGAACGGGTCGCCGCCCTCACCGGTCTCGACCCCGGCGACGCGATTCGCCCGTCCGACGTCGCAACGGTGCTCACGAGCGAGCGCGGCGGCCTCGCGGCCGTCCCCGACGGCGCGACGGTGGTTCCCGTGCTGAACAAAGTCGACGATTCGGCGCTCGAAGCGGTCGCGCGAGAGATTGCTTCGGACATCCTCGCTCGGTCCGACGTTCCGCGCGTCGCCCTGACGCGATTGACGGCGTCCGACCCCGTCGTGGCCGTCGTGGAGCGCTAGCCCAACCGCTCCGCCGCGTGGGCGAGCTCTTCGGGGGTGTTGATGTTCTCGAAGGTGTCGAGGCTCGCGTACTCGCACACCTCGTCCTCCCCGAGGACGACGTAGTCGAGCGCGAACAGCGGCTCGATGATCTTGTGGTTCCCCTCGGCCAACGCGAGTTCGCACGCGTCGGCCATCGCCGAGGCTCGGTACACCGCGTGAGTCGGTTGGAACCAGCCGTCACCGACCCGCGGCACGGCGGCGTCGCGGCCGGCCGCCCGCTCGAACAGCCGGTCGATGAGCGCGGGTTCGACAAAGGGCATGTCGCAGGCGGCGACGAACGCGTACTCCGTCTCCACGGCCCGCAGGCCCGTCATGATTCCCGCCATCGGTCCCTCGTCGCACTCCGCGTCTTCCGCAACCGTCACCGGGTGGTCGTAGCCGTCGAGCGCGGTTCGGAGTGCAGCGGTCTGTTCCGGTCGGCAGTTGACGACGAGGGCGTCGATTACGCCGGCCATCCGGTCGGCGACGCGGCGGATGAGGGGAGTCCCCGCGAGCGATGCGACCGCCTTGTCCCCCTCGCCGAACCGCGTCGAGTATCCCCCGGCGATGATGACTCCAGTTCGCATACCGGAATCCACTTTCTCGCCGTCCAAAGCAGTTGTGCTCCGACCCGTATCGCCCGGCGGTCGACGACGCCGCCCGACGTTCCGCGCGTTCCCCTCTTTCGAGGTTCTTAACCTCCGAGTTCGGGACGTGAGAGAGGTCGAGAGCGCATCACAGTCATGACACGGCTAGCCGTGTTATTCTAACTTCAATCCAATTAAAAGTAACGCCGCGCTCCGAGACGAAGAAACGTCGCGAACATCTCGCGCTTCGAACTTCGGACCGAGCGACTCGAATCGGCGCGGGAAAACTACTCGTTCGGATACGTCTCTCGCTTAGCTAGTCTCCCGAAAAGGTGGCTGTAGTGTACGTCGGACCCGCGCAACCAGTGTGTCACGTGTCACTCGCGGCCCTCTTCGAGTGATGCGAGTATCTGTTGTCCCACTCTCAGAAGGTGGCCGAGATATTCTTCGTCTAGAGACACGACGATTCGGTCGGTCGAATCGTACTGAATCAGTCCCGAACTGTCCAGTTTCGGCAGATGCACGTGGTGCAGTTGTCGCGTATACTTTTCTTTCGACGGAATCGGCGCTGCGGAACCCGGTCCGCGTTCACCTGCCCACTCGACCTCGGTCGCCAGCGTATCGAGTGAAATCGGGGTCCCCTGACGCCGGAGCACGTGTAGGATGCGGTTTCGGTGGGGATTCACGAGCGTATCCGAGACCGCAATCAACTCGACGACGTGATCCGACTGACGACGGTTATCTCCTCGGGTCATGGATCGGTGGCAGTCGGCATCCCCGCCGTCTGGAAGACGACACGTCCCGCTGTCTGAACGCCGGTTGGCCACGTCGTCGCCTTCTCGGGGCGACTGTGCGTGCGGTCGGCGCTTCCTCTCGGTGTTTGCCCTCGGTGGACGACCCACCACCCACCCGACCCCGTGTCCTCTCTATTAGTCGACATGCGCTACAGAGTCGTTCGAATCGGGTGAAAAGATACTTACTAGCATATCAGATTGACTATCGCAAACTCTCTAACATTTTAGCCAGCGGTCGTTCCCCGCGGGGACAACAGAGTTCGCCGTCGTATCGGTGTCAGCGATGTCTCGTTCCCGTACTCCACACGCCGGGCGCGACGAGAGGCGGTGTATCTTCTATCGACGGAACTGATTTGTAGTACGAATGACAACCTCACTGTATGACTTCGGCTGCACCGACCGCTGTCGACGTAGCGGCGAAGGTCGACGACATCGGACCGCCCGGGACGCCGGTGACGACACCGGAGGTCGCCGAGGGGTACGATTGCACCACGCGAACGATCTATAACCGACTGTCGTCGCTCGTCGAAGACGGCGTGCTACGGACGAAGAAGGTCGGCGCGAACAGCCGCGTGTGGTGGCGTCCCGCGGCTACCGACCCGCCGGCAGGTGGGGCCCCGGAGGAGAGAGAGCGGATTCGCGCTCACCCGGTCTTCGACTCCGCGTTGGTCGGTGTCGTCGTCTGGGGAGAGGAGATGACGATTAGCGACGCGAACGGGGCCTTTCTGGAGATGGCCGACCTCGACTACGAGGCGGCGATCGGGACGTCTTGGCGGGAGCTCACGCCCGAGGAGTTCCATCCGGACAGCGAGCGACACGTAGAGCAGACCGTCGGGACCGGGAGCGGCGTCCCCTACGAGAAGCAGTACTACCGCGCCGACGGCTCGCGCTTCTGGGGGCTGTTCGAATCGCGGCGGGTGGAGGGGGTCGGGTACGTGGAGTTCGTCATCGACATCACCGAGCGCAAGGAGGCCGAAGCCGAACTGCGAGCGCGCGAGGACCGACTGGATGCGTTCGTCACGGCGACGTCCGAGGTCGTCTACCGCATGAGCCCCGACTGGACCGAAATGCACTACCTCGACGGCAAGGATTTCGTCGTCGACACGGAGGACCGGCGGGGCACGTGGCTCGAAGAGTACCTCCCGGAGAACGAACGGGAGCGGGTGATGGCGGCCATCCAAGACGCCGTCGAAACCAAGAGCACGTTCGAACTGGAACACCAGGTGGTGCAGGCGGACGGAACCCGGGGGTGGGTACACGCCCGCGCCGTGCCGGTGCTGGACGACGACGGCGAAATCGCCGAGTGGTTCGGAACGTCGACGGGCATCACCGAACAGAAGCGCCGCGAACGACGCGAACAGTTCCTGCTCGCGCTGAGCGACGCGATTCGCTCGATTTCCGACCCGGTCGAGATACAGCGGGAGGCCGCTCGCGTCCTCTGCGAGGAACTGGGCGCGGACCGCGTCCAGTACGGCGAAGTGCTCGACGACGAGAACACGAACGTCGTCCGCGCGGATTACCACCACGACGAGATGGCGTCTCTCGCCGGCGAGCACCGCCTCGACTCCTACGGCGAGTACGTCACCGACGGATTCCGCGCGGGCGAAACCCTCGTCGTAGACGACCTCGAAACGTCCCCGACCCTGAGCGAAGCGTCGCTGGAGACGTGTCGGGGGGCACAGATACGCGCGTGGGTCGGCGTCCCGCTCGTCAAGGACGGGTCGCTCGAAGCGTTCCTCTCGGTCACGGAGTCCGCAGCGAGGGAATGGACCGACACCGAGGTCGCGATGGTCGAGGAGACGGCCGAGCGGACGTGGGGGGCCGTCGAACGCGCCCACGCCAAGCAGGACCTCCGCGAGAGCGAGGAGCGCTATCGCACGCTGTTCGAATCCATCGACGAGGGCTTTTTCATCGTCGAGGTGATATTCGACGAGGACGACGACCCCGTCGATTATCGCTTCTTGGAGACGAACCCGGCCTTCGAGAGCCAGACCGGCCTGACCGACGCGGAAGGCGAGCGAATGCGAGACCTCGAACCGAACCACGAGGACCACTGGTTCGAAATCTACGGTCGCATCGCCCGAACGGGTGAGCCGGAGCGGTTCCAGAACGAGGCGAAGTACATCGGCGATAGATGGTACAACGTCTACGCCTTCCGCATCGGCGACGCGGACGAGCGCAAAGTCGCCGTGCTGTTCAACGACATCTCCGAACTCAAACGCACCCAGCGGGCGCTCGAACGGCTCACCGGTGCGAGCAGGGAGCTGATAGACGTGGACACGGAGACGCTCCACGACCGGGTGGCAGACCTCACGGTGGACGTGCTCGATGTCGAGTACGCTGCCCTCTGGCGGTACGACGAGGCGGACGGTGACCTGACCGAAGCGACCAGTGCTCTCAACGCGGGCAGCGAGACTGACGCAGTCCGGCACCCCGACGATATCTCCGACCACGTCTGGCAGGCGTTCGTCGGCGACGAAATCGCCGTCAGTAACGACCTCTTCGCCGAGGGGACCGCCCCTGACGGGGCGACCCTGCGGAGTCGGTTGCTTCTCCCGCTGGGGAGACACGGGGTCGTCTGCGTCGGCTCCCTGCAGTCGCACGCCTTCGACGAACGGGTCGTCGGGCTCGCCGAGACCCTCGGGGCGACGCTCGAAACCGCGTGGGACCGCGCCGAGGGCGAACATCGACTGCAGGCGCAGAACGACGAACTGCAGCGCCTCGACCGACTCAACAGTCTCATCCGGGGAATCGATCGAGTGCTCGTGGGGGCCGACACCCGCGAGGAGATCGACGAGGCGGTCTGCGAGCAGTTGGCCCGTTCGGACCTCTACGAGTCGGCGTGGCTCGCCGCCTACGACGGGGAGTCGGACACGCTGCGGCCGCGGGCTTGGTCCGGAATCGACAGTCGCTATCTGGACGACCGGACGGTCACCGCGGGAGACGCGTCGGGCGACGACCCGCTCGTCGCCGCCCACCGGACCCACGAGATGCAGGTCGTCTCTGACGTCGCCGTCGACGCCCGCGTGGCCTCGTGGCGCGAAGCGGCCCTCGAACGCGGCGCGCGCTCGTGTATCACCGTCCCGCTCGTCTACGAGGGGTCGATGTACGGTATCCTCACCGTTTACGGTCGGACGCCGAGACCGGACGACCGCGAGACGGAGGTGATCGCGGAACTCGGTCAGACGATAGCCCACACGATTCACGCCGCCGAGACGCAAACGACGCGACGGCCCGACAGCGTCGTCGAACTCACGTTCCGGACGCGGAACGCGGAGACCCCGCTCGCGCGCCTCTCCCGGGAGACCGACTGCGACATCACCGTCGAGGGGCTCGTTCCCAGCACCGCTACCGACGAACTGCTCGTGTTCTTCACAGCGAGCGGCATCGCCCCGGACGAGCTCTCGGCCGCCGGCGAGCGGATTCTCTCCGTCGACGACCTGACCTGCCTCGACGAGCGCGAGGACGAGAGCCTGTTTCGGGCCCGACTGACCGACCAACTGCTCGTGTCGGTGCCGGTCGCCCGGCACGCAATCGTCCGGTCGGTGGCCGTCGAGGCGGGAACCGTCACGGTCGTCGCGGACCTCCCCGAGACGGGAGTCGTCGGCGAGTTCCTGGACGAACTCCGACGGGACCTGCCGGACCTGGAACTGCTCGCCCGGACGACGCGAACCCGCCCCCTCGAAACGCAGTCCTCGCTCCGGATGACCCTCGAAGACCGCCTCACGCCCCGGCAACTCGAAGTGCTCCAGACGGCCTACGAGAGCGGGTACTTCGAGTCCCCGCGCGTCCAGACCGGCACGGACCTCGCCGCCGTCCTCGATATCTCGCAGGCGACGTTCACCTACCACCTCCGGGAATCCCAGCGACGACTCTGTGCGCTGGTCTTCGAGTCTGCCTAGACTCGTTTCGGGGGCGACTTCCCGGCGCTCCCGGCATCGACGACGGACCGGGACGGCGGCCCGTCGATTGCCGTGACCCCGGCCTGTCATCGAGATTCAGCCGTCGCGTCCCGTAGTCCGTTCGTTCGATGAAACGCTGTGTCGCCCATGAAACGACGTCCCATCGGTGCGTATAAACTCGCCTTGTCCGTCCTCGCGACAATGAACTCGATGGGTTCGTCGAACACGCTCGCCCCCGTTCGGTCCCGACCGGGAGCGAGTGTGAACAGACGGGGACCGAGTACCGGAACGGGCGTGGGTATCGGGAGGCGCGGAGCGTGAGTCGCTCCGAGACGCGATTGCGTGCGGTCGTGAGTTCGCTCCTCCTGATATCCGCGCTGGTCGCGGGCGTCACTGCGTTCTCCGGCGCGGCAGCGGCGGTCGATGCACCGACTGAATCCGAGTGTGCCGCCCTCTCGTGGTCCACGCGAACGGTCTCGGGCGAGACCTATTACGAGGTCGCCGCGGTGGACGAACTCCAGTGTATCGAGACGAACGGACTGGGGGAAAACTACGTTCTGACCGAAGACATCGACGCGAGCGAGACGAGCAGTTGGAACGGCGGCGCCGGGTTCGACCCCGTCGGAGACGAGAACAGCGAATTCGCTGGGACCTTCGACGGCAACGGCCACGCGGTCTCGGAACTCACTATCGACCGAGGGGGGACGTACTCCGTCGGTCTGTTCAGTGAGGTCGGGTCGGGAGGAACGATTACGAACGTCAGTCTCGCGGGTGGCTCCGTCACCGGCGCGAGAAGGGTCGGACAGCTCACCGGATTTAACGACGGGACAATCGAGGACGCCCACGCCACTGGTGCGACCACCGGGACCGAGCGGGTCGGCGGCCTGGTCGGCCGGAACGACGGAACGCTTCGTCGCTCCTCCGCGAGCGGGGAGCGAACTCGTGGGACCGATTGGGTTGGCGGACTGGTCGGTTACAACCGGGGGACGGTCGATCGCTCCTTCGCCGCAAGAGCCGTCGTCGGAGAGGGGGGAAGTTTCGATGGCGCTTCCGTTGGTGGGCTCGTCGGCGTCACCACCGGAGCGATAACCGATTCCTACGCCACCGGAGCGGTTTCCGGAAGCTGGTACGTCGGTGGGGTGCTCGGGTCCTACCAGATGGCCCCCGGGGGAACGGTTCGGCGTTCCTACGCCACCGGGGCCCTCAGCATCGGCGACGAGACGCAGGGAATCGGTGGCATTGTCGGTGGCTCCGCCGTTAGTCCTGTTACCGTGGAGCGGGCCTATTGGGACGTGGGAACGACGAACGAGGCGAGCGTGAATGATGGGACTGGATGGGACCCGATAACGGTGACCGAGGTCGGCGGCTTCGGCGCGACGGCCGACACCGCCCCCGCCCCCGAGATGCGGGGCGCGAGCGCGGAAACGAACCTGACCGCGCTCGATTTCTCGGGGACGTGGGAGACCGTCGAGCGCGGGGACACCGACGCGGCGACGGGCGGCTACCCGATACTGCGTTCGCTCGACCGGGGCGACCAACTGCGAGCGCAGGGTATCGCAAACCCCACCGTCGAATCGATTACCCGGACCAGTCCGACCGGGCGGGTGACCGCCGCCGGGAACGTGACGTTCACCGTGGCGTTCTCGGAGCCCGTCACCGGCGTCGACGCGAGCGATTTCGCGCTGACGACGACCGGAACCGCGACGGCGGCGAACGACGACGGCGACATCTCGGTCGCCGGCGGTGACGACCGGTACACCGTCGGCGTCGCCGATGTCTCCGGCGACGGCGACCTCCGGCTCGACCTCGTCGACGACGACAGCATCACCGACAGCGACGGTACCCCGCTGGTCGAAGCCGGGAAGTCCGGCAGCGCCGACGGGAGCTACGCGACCGGCGAGACCTACACCGTCGACACCACCGCACCCGTCGCCGTGCCGGAGAGCGATTCGAACCCGGTGGACCAGCGCAGTCCGGTCGCGTTCGACGCCTCGGCGTCGACCGACAACGTCGGCATCGCGTCCTATCGGTGGAACTTCGGCGACGGGTCGCCGAACGCGTCCGGTGCGACGCCGAGTCACACCTACGCGGGGCGCGGCACGTACACCGTCACCCTGACCGTCGTCGACGCCGGCGGAAACACCGACACGGAGACGCTGGAGGTGACGGTCCTGCTCGCCCGCGGCGACGACGACGGACCGCGGGACGGTTCGAACGAGCCGCCGGCTGCGAGCGACGACTCGTACGCCATCCCCGCGGGGACGCGGTACGACGTGACGACCGAGCGCGGACTCCTCGCCAACGATAGCGACCCCGAAGACGCGGTGGACGCGCTCTCGGCGTCGGTCGTGAGCGCCCCCTCGAACGGCGCGCTCGAACTCGCCCCGAACGGGTCGTTCGCGTACACGCCGAACGACGGGTTCACCGGGACGGACTCGTTCACCTACGCGGTGAGCGACGAAGCCGGTCTGGCGGACGAGGCGACGGTCACGCTCACCGTCCGACAGACCAACGACGGCGTCCGCTCGACGTTCGACGACGCGTCCGACATCCGACGCCAGTTCGACTTGCCCGCGGACGCGACGCCGACGTACGCCGAGCGGGTGTCGCTTCCGACGGACGGCTCCAGCCCCGCCTCGGTGACGTTCACGCGGAACGCGACCGTGTCCCGGATTCGATTCGCCCCCGACACCGAGGTCCGCGGTGACTTCGCCGTGGTCGAATTCGCCACGAGCGAGTCCGTCCCCGGAGCGCTCCCCGGGCGGTTGCTCGTCGCACTCCAGCTACTCGGGCCGCCATCGGCCGCGAACGCGTCCGCAACCGTTCACATGCGGATTCCGCGGGCCGACCTGCGGGCGGTGGGCGCGAACGCGTCCGCCGTCCGGGTCGCGCACCACGTCGACGGGCGCTGGCGGCTATCGAACGCGAGCGTCGTGAACCGAACGGCTCGCACAGTCACGGTCGGTGCCGCGACGACCGGGTTCTCCCCGTTCGCAGTAACGGTCGTCGGAACGCCCGAGGCCTCGGTGTCGGGGATGCCGACGACGGTTTCGGTCGGCGAAGCGTTCGAACTCGACGCGACCGGATCGTCGACGCCGTACGGGAACCTCGTCAGGTACGAGTGGTCCGTCGACGGACGTAGTCGGTCCGGTGAGACCGTGACGATGCGACTCGACCGACCGGGGACGTACCCGATCGAGTTGGCGGTGACGAACGACGCGGGGCGAACGGCGACAGTAATCGAGACGGTCGTCGTCGAGGGCTCGGATACCTCGACGCCGGCGGGCGCGTCGGGTAACGCCTCAGAATCCGACGCGTCCCGAGACGGTCGGGAGTCGTCTACCGACACTCCGACAGGGTCAGCGCTCTCGACCGACGTCGACGGCCCCGGGTTCGGCCTCGTCAGCACGCTGCTGGCGATACTGCTCGCGGTGACCGTCGTTCGGCGTCGGTGACCGGGCGCTCTCGGTTCGAGGCCGAAGCGGCGGCCCGTTTCTGAAACGTTATATGGAATCGGTCGGACACGACTGATATGGACTACTCGGGCCTCGACCGCGACACGACGCTGTTGCAGCGGGCTCCAGTGTTGGCTGCCTGTCGGGACGGCCCGGTCGGCCGTTCGACCATCGCCGAGCGCGCCGGTTGCTCGCGGACGACGGCCTATCGGGCGACCACCGACCTCGAACGGCGGGGACTCGTCGAACAGGCCAACGGCGGGTACCGCCTCACCGGACTCGGGAGCACGCTGCTCGACTGCGTCGATGGGTTCCGGGAAGCGGTCGACGGTGCCAGACGCCTCCGGCCGGTGTTAGCCCGCATCGACGCGGCGGAACTGCGTGAAAACACGCGGCTGTTCGCAGACGCGACCGTCGTTGAGGCCGACCCCGAGGCCCCCTACGCCGTCGAACAGCACCTCGACACCCTCATCGCCGATACCAGTGACCGAATCTGTGGCGCCGCGACGAGTTTCGGCTCGCCCGGACTGCTCGCTCGCACGGTCGAGCGAGTCGAGGCCGGCGTCGAGTTCGAGTGGGCGCTTCCGACGGCGGTACTGGACCGCCTCGAACGACAGCACGGCGAACTGCACGCGACGGTACTGGCTCACGATAACGCCGCCGCGTACGTCGTCGACGACGTCGCCGTCGACTTCTCCTGTTACGACGACACGCTCGTCCTCACGGCCTTCGACGCCGGTCGGGGCACACTGACGGCCATCGCGACGACAGACGACCCCGACGCCGTCGCATGGGCGGAGGAGATATTCGAACGGTACCGTGACGCTGGCGAACTGGTGGCCTGACCGCGGCTCTTCCCCTCGCCCGCGTCGCCACCGCGATACCGTCTCGGCCGATAAAATGACATAGTATTTATATTCTCGGGTGAGCTCTGCCGTCGAGCGAACCGAAGCGATCAGACAGTATAGTATTGCATAAATTATGTGGAGTCCTTCGGTGTTCGACCGGCATCTCACCCGCGGGTTCCGGAGCCGGACAGTCGGTGCCACCCGTCCGAACGAGACACGGCAGATAACGCCCCTCACAGTCGTGTTTCTCATAGATTCGACGGGGTAACGAAGCCGTCGGAATCGATCGCGAAGCGCGTGAACACCGCGACACCACGAGTCGCTGATTCACCCATTAATAATGTTGTTTCTACCCAATACTACTTGCTATCGTCGGTCGACTTCGAGGAGATTCCCTCGTATCAATCCCCGACGTATCAGATGAGCGTCCGTTATTGGGACCGCTTGGGGACCGCTCTCAGCGTCGAGATACGGACGACCGATGGCCTCGATGCGCGAGTGTGTCCGAGTCGTTGAGCGACCGCGATGACGGTGGGAGACGCCGTGACGACGCGTGCGCTCCGCGACCGTCGCCCCGAACTGTTCGTTCCAGTGTGGGCGTCTGCTCGTATCAGTCGTCGACAGACTCCGTGGTCTGAGCCGATTGGCCCCGTTCTCGCGGGGTTCGCTTACCGAGTTCGCCGCTCGCAACCATCAGCGCCGCGAGCATCACCAGCGCGCCGACGAGGAGGACGGTCAGCACGTCCGGGTCCTGGAAGTTCTGCGCCCCGACGACTAACGCGGCGGAGATATTCCGCTGTGCCGTTCCCAGCCCCAGCACCGATTTCCGGTCGGTCGCGTCGCCGCCGAGGAGATAGCCGATGGCGAACGCCCCGGCGACGAACGCCAGCAGGGCGACGAGCACGCCCGTCCCGAGGACGGCCAGCAGGTTCTGGACGTTCAACACCAGCATGAGCACGACGAGGAACACCAGCGCGGTGGTCGACGTCTGCGCCATGATGGGTTGGACGCTCGCGGCGAGGTCGGCGTAGCGGGCGTTCACCACCAGTCCGAGGGCGAGCGGGAGGAGCATCAGCAGTATCAGCGAGTTCGCGATGTCGAATGGATTCACCTGAACGCCCGGCAGCAAAAGCGGTAACACCAACGGGACGTACGCCACCGTCGTCACCATCAGGAGCACCATCACCCCGACGCCGAACGCGACGTTCCCCTTCGCCACCTCGACGAGTTTCGGGAGGAACGGTGCTCCCGCCGCGGTCGCAAGCAGTAGCAGGCCGATGGCTTGCCCCTCGGTCATCGGGACGACGGCGACGAGTGCGTACCCGAGCACCGGGACGAACACGAAGTTCGCCGCGAGCGCTTTCGCCACGACGGCCACGTCCTTCAGCGGGTCGAGTATCTGGTCGAGCGTCAGGCTCAACCCCATCGCAAGCATGCTGGTCACGACGAAGACCAACACCGACAGCGTTGCGAGTGATTCGAGGACGACGGCCATCGTCGGTGGTCCTCCGAGCTACTCCTGTGCCATGATGCGGTCCATCTCGGCCTCGGGGTGAACGAACGCATCTCCGCTGACGTCGACGGTCACCCGGGCGATGTCGCCAGTGAACGCGAACGGCACTCGCTCGCGGTACGCCGCGGTGACGGTGCTGAGCGCGTCGCGGCCACAGCTCAATCCCGCGGTGAGCCCCATCGTTATCGGGAGCGTCCGGGGAATCGTTCCCTCGCCGACCCGTTCGTCGTCGTAGTAGAGTCGGACCGTCCCGGGCGCGCCCTTCCCCTCGGCGGGGTCCGCCTCGCCGGTGGCCTCGAACTCCATCCGGAGGCTGACTTCGCCCTCCGGGACGCGCGTCTCGGCGACGACGTCGTACTCCTCGACGCCGACGTAGTTGTAGGCGTAGTGCAGGCGGTCGTCTTCGACGTACAGCGAGTACCCGCCGGAGCGAGAGCCGTGGGCGAGGAGGGTCCCCTCCGCGCCGCCCTCTGGGATGGTCACGTCCGCGGTGATGCTGTGGCTTCGGTTGAGCACCTTGACCGCGGCGTTCTCGGGGACGTACTGGCCGCCGGGGTAGTAGACGTACTGTTCGCGGGGGCGACCCGGCTCCGGGCGCTCCTCGACGAAGCGCTGGACGCTCCGCCCGTCGAGCGGCAAGACGTCGTACTTACCGGCCTCGGTCCACCACAACTGGACGAGTTCGAGCAGTTTCTCGGGGTGGTCGGCGGCGACGTCGTGGGCCTCCGAGAAGTCTTCGGCGACGTGGTACAGCTCCCAGTCGGAGTCCGCGAGCGAGGTGGTCGAGAGGTCTTCGGCGGTAATCTCATCGCCGAGCGGCCACGGGTGAACGGCCCGCCATCCGTCGTGGTAGACCGCCCGGTACGCGAACATCTCGAAGTACTGGCTCGTGTGCCGTTCGGGCGCGTCGGGGTCGTCGAACGTGTACGCGAAACTCGTCCCTTCGATGGGAGACTGGGCGATGCCCCGTATCTCGTCGGGAGCCGCCACGCCGAGCAGTTCCAGAACCGTCGGGACGACGTCGATGGCGTGGACGAACTGGCTCCGTATCTCGCCCGCCGCGTCGATACCCGCGGGCCACGAGACGACCATCGGGTCGCTCGCGCCGCCGCGGTGCGTCTCGCGCTTCCAGCGTTGGAACGGGGTGTTACCGGCCCACGTCCAGCCCCACGGGTAGTGGTTGAAGTAGTTCGGGCCGCCGAGTTCGTCCATCGCTTCGAGGTTGTCTTCGAGGCTCTCCGGGACGTTGTTGAAAAAGCGGTTCTCGTCGACGGACCCGGTCGGGCCGCCCTCGGCGCTCGCCCCGTTGTCCGAGACCATCACGACGAGCGTGTTCTCCAACTCGCCGAGTTCTTCGAGGTAGTCGAGGAGTTTTCCGACCTGCGCGTCGGTGTGTTCGAGGAAGCCCGCGAACACCTCCATCATCCGCGCGTAGAGTCGCTGTTCGTCGTCGGAGAGGGTGTCCCATCGCCGAACGTCCGGGTTCTGGGGCGAGAGCTCGGTTCCTTCGGGAACGACGCCCAGTTCGATTTGTCGCTCCAGAATCCGCTCGCGGGCCGCGTCCCACCCCATGTCGAACTCCCCGGCGTACTTGTCGGCCCACTCCCTCGGCACTTGGTGCGGCGCGTGACACGCGCCGGGACAGAAGTACGTGAAAAAGGGCTTTTCGGGGTCGACCTGCTTGGCGTCGCCGATAAACTCGATGGCCCGCTGTGCGAGGTCCTCGGTGAGGTGATAGCCCTCGGCCGCCGTCGCCGGGGGGTCGACCTGGTGGTTGTCGTAGACGAGCGACGGGGTGTACTGGTCGGTGTCGCCGCCGAGGAAGCCGTAGTAGCGTTCGAACCCGCGGCCGAGCGGCCAGCCGTCGTACGGACCGGCCCCGCTCGTCGCCTCCGCCGGGGCGAGGTGCCACTTCCCGACGGCGAAGGTGCTGTAGCCCTGTTGGCCGAGCACCTCCGAGAGGAAGCCGTTCTCGTGGGGAACGTGGCCGTTATAGCCGGGGAACCCCGTCGATATCTCGGTGATACCGCCCATCGCGTTCGAGTGGTGGTTGCGCCCGGTCAAGAGACACGAGCGCGTGGGCGAACAGAGCGCGGTCGTGTGGAAGTTGCTGTACTGGAGGCCGTTCTCGGCGAGTCTATCGATGTTCGGAGTGTCGGCGAGGCCGCCGTAACAGCCCAACTGGCCGAATCCGACGTCGTCGAGGACGACCATGAGGACGTTCGGAGCGGTCTCCGATGCTCGGGTCGGCTCGGGCCACCAGGGTTCTGATTCGTCGTACGTGCGGCCGATTCGGCCGTGAAACTCTTGCTGGGACATGGTCTGGACGTTCTGGTCGTTGCATCAGCACCGAGTTACTGTCGCGGACGGACAGTTTGTGCAGCAGCCAATGACAACGAAACTATCGATGTGTCGTCTATTAAATCTATTTCGATGACAATTGTATAGTCAGCCGCCGACAACTGTCTGGGCGGGCATCATCTGTCGATAGCCGGTCGTGTCGGCACAGAACCATTTATCTATATTTGAATCGAATACGAGTCATGGCCGGGGTCGAAGAGCAGTTACTGACGCTGCTGTACCTGTTCGGGGTCGCCGCAGTCGCCGGTCTGCTCACGGTTCGATACACCCGTCTGCAGTACACGACCGGACTGCTACTTGCCGGGTTACTCATCTCCGTGCTCGGTTCGCCCGTCGAGGTCGCTCTCACGTCCGACCTCATCCTGCTGGCGCTGCTCCCGGCCCTGATATTCAACGACGCAATCGGGATCGACGTCGAGGCGTTCCGCGAGAACCTCGTTCCGATACTGGTGCTCGCGGTCGTCGGACTGCTGTTCTCCATCGCGCTCATCGCCGTCGTGGGACAGTTCGCGTTCGGGTTCTCGCTGGCGGTCGCGATTCTCTTCGGTGCGATTATCATGCCGACCGACCCCGTGTCGGTCCTCGCCATCTTCGAAGACCTCGGCGTTCCCGAGCGACTCAACATCCTCGTCGAGGGTGAGAGCCTCTTGAACGACGGCGTCTCTATCGTGGTCTATTCGTCGGTCCTCGCGGTGTTCGTCGAGGCGAGGTCGCGGGGGCTCACGGTCCGGGAGTTCACCACTATCGGCGCGTTCATCACCGACGTCGGTCTCGGCATCGTCGTCGCGCTCGTCGGCGGGGCGCTCGTCGGGGCCGCGGCCGGGTACGTCGGGTACGCCCTCGTCTCGCGGGCGGACGACGAGCTAATCGCGGTTGTCCTCTCGTTTCTCGTCGCCTACGGCGTCTTCATCTTCCTCGACATTCTCGGCAGTAGCGGTGTCATCGGCACGCTGACCGCCGGTGTCGTCCTTGCGAGTCGCCTGAGCCGCACGGCGGTTTCCCCCGAGACGAGTTACACCGTCGGCGCGGTCTGGGAGTACGCGGCGTTTATCGCCAACACGCTCGTCTTCGTCGCGCTCGGGGTTATCACGCCCTTCGACCTGCTTCTCGAATACGGTGTTCAAATCGCCGCCGCCATCGTCTTCGTGTTCCTCGCGCGGGCGGTGGTCGTCTACCCGCTCGTCGAACTCCTCAATCGGTGGTCGAGCCCCGCGATTCCCCGCGGCTACCAGCACGTGCTCGTCTGGAGCGGTATCCACGCATCGGTCTCTGTCGCGCTCGTCCTCGGGTTCGCAGAGGAGTTCGCCGGCCCTCTCGCAGAGCAGCTTTCGGCGCTGGTGTTCGGCGTCGCCGCGTTCACGCTCCTCGTCAACGGGCCGACGATGGGAGCCGTCATCAGTCGCGTCGGAATCAGCGGACAACGGCCGTCGCAACGGCTCTACGAGGCGCTCGTCGGCCGCTTGCACGGCGTCGACGCCGCGCTCGATACCGCGGAGCGACTGCTCGAACAGGACCGCATTCCGACGAGCGTCTTCGATGACCTCACGACGGCGTACAAACGCGAACGCCTCGAACTCGAAGCCGCCGTCGAATCCCTCCTCGCGCGGTATCCGGACATTCGAGAACACGAGGAACGACTCGGGCGCCATCGCATCCTCATCGCGGAGTTCGAGGCGATTCGCGGGGCAATCAAGCGAGGAGAGATAGGTCAGGAGGTCGGCGACCGCTTGTTGCGTGACGTCGAAGCGGACATCGACCACGCCCTCTCCGACGAAGGGACAGTTCCCGGGTCGAGACCGGGTCGGGACCCCTACTGGCGTCACCAACTCGAACAAGTCGGCCTCGATGCCGAGCGGGACGACGACGCAACTATCGGCGAGGAAACGGAGGGGTTCTGACGCCACCTGACGCAACCCGACGACCC
The DNA here is from genome assembly GCF_902410085.1 of Haloferax sp. KTX1. Lineage (NCBI taxonomy): Archaea > Methanobacteriati > Methanobacteriota > Halobacteria > Halobacteriales > Haloferacaceae > Haloferax > Haloferax sp. KTX1. The sequence continues at coordinate 35,040 of NZ_CABPRH010000017.1, forward strand.
TGACGACTCCCAACGGCATCGACGCAGGGCTCGGCTCTCGGCTCACCCCGGCTCACCGGTTCGGCGACCTGCCTTCGAGCCTCTCCGCGAGGTCCGCGGAGAGACCGGTCAGGTGGGCCGTCCCGAAGGCGGCGACCAGTAGACCGCCGAGCGTGTTGTAACACAGGTCGAGGACGGTATCGTCGAGGCCGTACTGCGTGAGTACCTCCGCGGTGCCGAACGCCCGGGCCGCGACGCTGATGTAGAACTCCAGGAGCTCCCACAGGACGCCGAACGCCATGACGAACACGAGGAGGTACGCGAACATGAACTTCGGCGGCATGTTGACGTGCGCCGTCCGCGCTTGGAAGGTTCGAGTCACGGCGTAGGCGGCCCCCGCGACGAGCGACGACGACAGCGCGTGGGTCATATGGTCCCACCACCAGACCGCCGTGTACGCGCTCAGGAAGTCGAGGCCGGGCAGCGGAAGCGTTCCCAGCGCGTGCAGGAACATCGCGACGGTAATCCAGAGGACGATTCCGACGTGCATCGTGAACGCGTATCTGCGCTCGATGACCGCCGGGAGGAGCGTCACGAGCAACCCGACCGCGGCGTTGACGGCGACGCCCGAGTTCCCGTAGAAGACGCCGACGGCGAAGATGAGAAGCATCAGAACCTGTAGCACGCGAGTGACGGCTCGCTGGGCGGTGAGCGAGACGCTCGACCCTCGTTCTTGAATCATCCCGCCACCCCCTCGTCGGGACCGCGTTCGAGGTTCGCGGCGAGTTGCCGGCGGAAGTACCAGCGGAAGACCAGCCCTGCCGTGACACCCGCGAGCAACGCCGCGGTGAAAATCACCATGAGTTCGTCGTTGGTCTCGACGAATCTCGTCCCGAGATACGCGGCCGAGGCGGCGGAGCCGACGGTCCAGAACCCGGTCGTCGCGAGCGTCGTCAGCACGACGAAGACGATTGCGAACCCCGGCGTCATCCGGACCGTCGTCGTCAGCTGGAGCGCGACGACCACGAGCATCGCGAGGGTGGCGACACTGAGACCGACGACGACGTCGCGGAAGAACGACGGTTGGACCGCTCCGACCGCGAGCGGAAGCGACGCGAGGAGCAAGAGGGGCCAAGAGACGGTCCGCGTCCAGTCCCCGTCGGTGATCGCCGGCACGACGGCGACGACGGCCGCGACCCCGGCGACTGTCGCGTGTACCAACAGGCCGTTTCGGAGGCTCAACGCCGCGATTCCGACGAGTAGCGCGACGAGTATCCAAGCGATGACCGCGTTCGTTCGCTCGGATTTCACAAACCACGCTTCGGGTAGCTGTTGACTCATGGGTAGGCACCGACCACCGAGGGAGTCCGTCCGTGGCTCCGCTCTGCGGGTTCGTACGGTACCGACTATTCACTGCGAATATTAATAAAGATTCTCGCGTCGTCGCGTGTGGTCGCCAGCGGTCAGTCGACGGCACCAGAGACGACTGGACGGGTCGGAACGCTCCGGTATTCAGCGACCGCAGAGTTTCACGACCAGTGCGCTTTCCCTTTATTGTCCGGTCCGTCGTACACCAACTTGTCGCTATGAGCACTGACACGCAGGCGGAGTCGGAGATGCCCGCCACGTCCGAGGTATCGCTATCGAACGCGCTCCAGAACGAGGGCCGGACGCTGATGGTCGTCGGCGGCCTGCTCGCAGTCCTCGGGTTCGGTGCGATACTCTTTCCCCTGCTTTCCTCGCTGAGCGTCGGACTGTTCTTCGGTGCCGCGCTCGCGGTCGCCGGGTTCGCCCACGTCGCACACGCCTTCTCGGCACCCGGCTGGAAGGGCGCGCTCGGCGAAATCGTCCTCGCCGTCGTCCTCCTCGTCGCCGGCCTCGTGATGCTGGTCAATCCCGTCCTTACGCTGGCGACCCTGACGCTCCTCATCGTCTCGTACTTCGCGGTCGAGGGCGTCGTCCTCCTGTACTTCGCGTGGTCGCTCCGGAGCGAGCGGGGTTGGGTCTGGTCCGCGGTGAGCGGCGCGCTCTCGTTAGTTCTCGCCGGACTCCTCTTCGTGGGGTTCCCCGCGACCGCCGCGTGGGCGCTCGGACTGTTATTCGGCGTCAACCTCCTCGCGACCGGCCTGTCGATGATTGTCGTCGGGAACGGCGCTAGAACGACCGATGTCGCGTCGTCGCCGTCGGTGACCCGTCCCGATACGGGTGTCTGAGGCCCCCGCGGCGCTCGACCTGGTGTACCCCTCCAATTTCTGCGCTGTTCTCGTCAGTTGACACACCGTCCGGCCTCGCTCCCTCCGGTAGTTTGCGAAGCAGAGCGGGCCGGTGTCCCGAAATAAATGTAAACGAAAACGTAGTTTCCATTACATACATAATTCTGTAAGTTCTGACGTTCCGAACAACCGCAAGAGACCGCGTTCGGGCCGACTCGGAGCGTCCACGCGGCACCGAACCGATGACTCTCGGTTATCCCCCGGCTGTTACCCCGAGCGCCGCCTCGCTGGTGTCCCGACGGGCGTGTCTCGCATCGGTGACGTACGGTCCCTCATCGCCGCGGAAAGAGCTATCTGTCGGACTCGCGTCGTATGACGTGTATTCCGCGGGTAAGCGCCCGCTCACACACTCATGCCGGAAGAACCCACCCGCGACTCGACGGCGTCGGCACCGACGGACGACTCACCGCTGGAGCGACTCGCGGCGGCGCTCCGGTCGGTCTCGTTCGAACGGGCGCGTGTGGCTCTCTGGTTCGTCGCCATCGCCCTCGTCTTTGAGCTCATCTACCTCGGCTGGCGGTTCGTCGGGACCGTCGTCATCGGCCTGTTCGTGTACTACGTCACGCGCCCGGTATTCAGACGCATCAACGCTCGCATCGAATCGCGGACCGTCGCCGTCGCCGTGACGTTGGTGACGGTGGCACTCCCGCTGCTCTTCGTGGTCGGCTGGGCGTTCGCGATTCTCGCGGGGTCGCTGAACGAACTGCTCGAATCGGACGCCTTCGGCGACTTCGAGGTGCTCCTGCAGCCCTACTTCGACTTCACCGCGCTCGTCGCCGAGACGGGGCGGTTCGTCGACGAGGTTCTCGCGGACCCGAGCCGACTCGCGGACCTCCAGTTCGGGCCGATTCTCGGCGAGATACTCGGCTCCGTGCTCTCTTGGCTTGGAGTGGTGTTCAACGCCGGTATCCACGGCTTCATCGTCCTCATCTTCGTCTTCTATCTCCTGCGGGACGACTATCGCCTCGCCCGCTGGGCGCGGGCCAACTTCATCGAAGACGGCGGAGTGCTGGACACGTACTTCACGGCGGTCGACAGCGACCTCCACAACGTCTACTTCGGCAACATCCTGAACGCGCTGTTGACCGGGGTCCTCGCGGCGGTGGTGTACACGGCTCTCAACCTCTTTGCACCCCCCGGCGTCGGGATTCCCCAGGCGGCCTTCCTCGGTCTGCTCGTCGGCATCGCGAGCCTCGTTCCGGTCATCGGCATCAAACTCGTGACCTGGCCGGTCGCCGCCTACCTCCTCGGACGCGCGCTCTGGCTGGACCCGGAGGCGCTCTGGTTCCCCGTCGTCTTCCTCCTCGTCTCGTTCGTCATCGTGGACTACATCCCGGACCAGGTGCTCCGTCCGTACGTCAGCGGGCGAACCCTCCACGTCGGAGCGGTGATGCTCGCGTACACCGTCGGTCCGCTGCTTTTCGGCTGGTACGGCATCTTCTTGGCCCCGTTGCTGTTCGTCGTGACGTTCGAGTTCGGACGGATGGTCTTCCCGTGGCTACTCCACCCGGAGCGCCCCCTCGTCGCGACACCGGGTCTCTCCGGGGAGTCGCCCGAAGGGGGACCAGAGACGAGCGCGCCGACCGAGTCGCTCCTGACGGGCGGAGTCGCCAACGACAGTTCGGCGGACGACGAGCACGTCACCGACTCAGTCGAGGGGACGAAAAGCGACCAGTAATCGACGTGGCGGCGGAGCGTCGGCTGGTCTCCCGTTCTTCGAAACCGCGGTGGCGACTGGCTGCACCCTTCGATATCGCGGTATCCGATATACCGTCCGGGGCGGTCGGTCATTTCGACCTGCCTCTCGATTCGCCCGCCGTCGTTCCTTCCACGGGCCGCCGAACAGCGTGTCCGCAGAGAGCGACACTCGAATCCACGCCGATAGTATAGCACATATCGGACACAATATTCTGCTTAGAATTGTAGTGAGTTGCTCAGCTAGTGGGAGAGTACCGGTTGATTCGCAACTGTCGCTGATATCAATTGACTAGGTTGTAAACGAGATACCGCAATAATGTTTCGATACTCGTATATTTTGTAGGTAAGTGACCAAAGACTGATTGTATGCTCAGTGCCCCACTCCTCCTCGAATACTAAACCGTCATTCCCCGACGAAGTATATGGTGGGGTAATTACAACAGCAACTACTGTACGGGGAGTAGTATTGAATGGTTAACGCATTCATATCGTGGCGTCGGTACGCACAGACAGAGTAATCGGGGCGTCAGGCCAGCTATTCAGTCGCGTTCCGGACCCCGGTCGCCGCCGCGGAGCGCTTGATTACTCTGAGGTAGCGGCTCCCGCGCTTGGGAAAGACCCGGTCGAGACTACGCGCCCGCGTCAGACTTCATCCGCGCGGCGCGTCGGTCAGACGGACTGGTGTCACTCGGTGTCGACGTACTCGTCGTCGGTGACGTGGTCCAACCAGGTGACTGCCTCGCCGTCGAGTTCCTCTTGGACGGCGATGTGCGTCATTGCCTTCTCCGGCTGCGCGCCGTGCCAGTGTTTTTCGCCCGGCGGGAACCAGACGACGTCGCCCGCGCGGACCTCCGCTATCGGGCCACCCTCGCTCTGGACGAGGCCGTAGCCGCTCGTGATGACGAGTTGCTGTCCCAGCGGATGAGTGTGCCACGCGGTGCGCGCACCGGGTTCGAACGTGACGCTCGCCGCGGCGGCGCGGGCGTCGTCCTGTGGGTTGAACAGGGCGTCGATTCGAACGTCACCGGTGAACCAGTCGTCGGGCCCTTCGAAGGTCGGGAGCGAATTGCCGTTTGTTATCTCCATATCTCGTTTCTAGTTCGTCGTCCCGTAACTTGGATTCGATGCTAATCAGTACGTTAGTTTAAATATCCCCTCGCGGCGGTCCCCGCCCGACCAAGTCGGTTGCCTCGTCCCCCGGCGAATCCGCGGAGGCCGAAAACTGACCGCCTCAGCTACCGCCCGGCGATGGGTTTCAGGGCGCTCCCATTCGCCACCGTTTGACCGATGAGTCGGTGTTCCGCCCGCCGAAGTAAATCCGACAGGGCGGGTGCCGAGATGCCGAGTTCCCGTGCGACCTCGGCCGTCGAGGCGGTCCGCGGGGCGTCGTAGTAGCCGAGCGAAAAGGCGGTGCGTATCGCCTCGAACTGCCTGTCGGTCAGGCCGAACTGCGCCCGCTCGGACGGGTTCTCGGGGTTCAACGAGATGCTGAGGAGTTCGAAGGGAAGTTCATACACCTCACAGCGGTCTCGCAGGGTGCTGAGCGCGTCGTAGTCGGCGAACACCTTCCGTTCGATCCAGCCGTCCCCGGTTATTCGCGCTTCCATCAGTACGCCCTCGAACTGCGTCGGGTCGTGCGATTCGAGCACGTCCGAGTCTCGCTCGGTGACGACCTGATAGAACCAGCCGTCCGGCGTTTCGCCGATGGGAATCACGTCGACGATATCCGATTGCTCGCTCGCCGCGGCTTCGAACGCCGCCCGCGCGTCGGCCGCGATACAGATCATAAACAGGTACCGGGAGCCCTCCAACCGGATCAGCTGCGAGAGCGAAATCTCCCGGTTCGGAAGCGCCCGAGCCAACTCGACGAGCGGGAGCGCCTCCGACGACAGGAAAATCTCTGCGACGATAGCCATACACACCATTGGGTCGAGCCGTATAACTCCTGTTCGGTCGGTTCAGCCGAACGCCGAACCGTCGAGCGAGTTTCCCACCCGACGTTCGGCGTCACGTCGATAACAGGCCTACCCGTGTAACTCCGCTGCGTGCGTCGATTCGGCGGCGATATACCCACCTCGACGGGGTTCACTTCTGACGACGACCGACGAAGTGGCTGCGACGCTGAGTATCGTCCGCAAGGTACCGAGCCTCGGTCAGGTGAACGCCCAGACCGCGGCGACGAACAGCAGCGACCCGAAGACGAAGGTGACGTCTCGGGTCCGAACCATCATGCCCTCGGTCCGGAGGGCTTGGCTCCGTTCGTCGCCCAGCGAGCGCGAGAACCCCTTCGTCTCCATCGCTTCCACGGTGACCCGCGAGCGCTTCGCCACGTTGAAAATCAGCGGATAAAACGCCTTGACCGAGAGCGTCAGCAGGTAGTAGAAGTAGCGCCACCTGAACAGTCCTTGTTTCTCGGGGACCTTACTTCGAAGGCGGAACGAGTTGATGAGCGCGTGGTACTCCTCGACGAGGAGCGGCATCATCCGGTAGCCGTACGCGATTGCGAACGTGAGCTGTCGGGGGACGCCCAGACGCAACATCCCCTTGCTGAGTTTCTGCGGGCTCATCGCCGAGAAGACGGCGAGGCTGATGACCGAGATAATCGTGAGCTTGAGGAAGAACGGGACGAGCGCCCCGACGGCGTCGATTCCGACTTCCTGACTGGTCGTGGCGGTGTGGACGCCTCGGCCGACCGCGGCCGCGACGATAGTCCCGGTCTCGGCGAACGCGCTCACATCGCCGGTCGTGACGCCTTCGACGACCCGGCCGGCGTTGTCACCCAAGTGACCCGCCGCTCGCATCGTCCCGCCGATGAGCGGGACTAACACCACGAAGAAGCCGACGTTGGTGACTTGGCCGAACAGGAGCAACGCGAGCAGGTATTTGCTGACCTGCGAGAGCGCGGCGAGCGCGAAGGCCGCCGCGAGCAGGATGGCCAGCGGGAGCGTGTCGTAGAACAGCCACGGGATAATCATGAACAGCACGGTCCACAGCAGGACGACCCGCGGGTCGAAGCTGTTCAACAGCGCGTCCTCGTTGTCGTAGGCGGTCCGCATCAAGTCGACCTTGACGTCGGCGACAGAGATGTCGGTGAGCGCGTCGACGTACTTCATCGCGTCCCTCCGTTCGGCTCGGCGTCGCCACCCACGTCACCGACACCGCCGTCTGCGAGCCCGTCGCCGTCGAGCGAACGAGCCAGCGTCTCGCACATCGCGTCGGTGCTGAGGGCGGGCGATTCCAGCCCGAGTCGCTGGCTCAGTTCGACCACCTGCGGCCGTCGCAGGTCGGTCTCGGCGAGGAGGTCCGGGTCGGAGAACACCGCCGCGGGCGGGGCGTCCGCGAGCACCTCGCCCTCGCCCATGACGAGGACGCGGTTGGCCCACGCCGCGACCAGTTGCAGGTCGTGCGAGGCGACGACGACGGTCTCGACGCGGCTCTCGGCCTTCCGGAGCATGCCGGTCACCTCGCGGCGGCTCTGGAGGTCGAGGCTGCCCGTGGGTTCGTCCAAGAGGACGACCGTCGGGTCGGTCGCGAGGCCGATGCCCAGCGACGCGCGGCGCTGTTGGCCGAGGCTCATCAGGCGGCCGTCGCGGTCGGCGAGGTGTTCGAGGTCCAGATACGCGAGAATCTCGCCGACGCGTTCGTCAACGTTCGGGGCGTCGCGGTTTTCGAGGTAGTAGGCGACGTCCTTGCGGACGGTGTCCTCGACGAACATCTCCTCGGGGTTCTGGTGGATGTAGACGGTGTCGTCGGCCAACTGTTCGGGGAGCGTCTCGCTCGTGTCGCGCCCGAGGACCGTCACCTCTCCTTGGTCCGGGGACTCCAACCCCGTCATCAACCGCAACAGCGTCGACTTCCCGGAGCCGTTGGCACCGACGAGCGCGACCCGGTCGCCCGCGTGCAGTTCGAGGTCCAGTCCATCGAGGACGCGGTTGTACCCCTCTCGAAGCGTGGGATAGCCGTGGCCGACACCGCGCATCGTCACCAGTGCGTCCCCGTCCTGCTCGCGGTCGGTCGACGCGTTGTCGGTGGCTGCGCCGGGTGTCGCTACCGTGCCGCCGTCGACCGCGGCCCGCGACTCGCGCGTCGTGGCGGACTGAAACGCCGTCGCCGCCTCGTCGACGGTCACGGGATACCGACCACTGGGCAGGGAACCCACCTCGGACGGCAGGCCGTCGGCGATTTGCGTGACCTGCGGCGGGTGGATGTCGTGGGCGAGTAAGTCGTCGAGCCTGTTGAGTCCGACCTCGACCGGTTCCTTCCAGGCGACCCCGCCGTCGGAGACGAGCACCATCTCGTCGCAGTAGTCGGCGATGAACTCGGAGTGGTGTTCGATGACGATTATCGTCTTGTCCCGCTCCTCGTTGAGTCGTCGGAGCTGTTCGTACGTCTCGCGGGCGTTTCGAGGGTCGAGCTGTGCGGCCGGCTCGTCGACGAAGATGAACTCGGGGTCCATCGCGAGCACCCCCGCGAGGGCGACGAGGTGTTGCTGGCCGCCGCTCAGCTCCCAGATGAATCGGTCTTCGAGATGGTCGAGATCGAGGGTTTCGAGCGCGCTCGTCGCCCGTTCGGCGTAGTCGTCGAGCCCGTGGTTGAGGGGAGCGAACTCCACGTCGTCGCGGACCGTCTCCTGAACGAGTTGGTTCTCGAAGTCCTGGAAGACGTAGCCGACCGTCTTCGAGAGCTCGGCGACGTCCGACTCGCGGGTGTCGGTGCCGGCGACGGTGACCTGCCCGTCGAACGTCCCCTCGAAGAAGTGCGGGATGAGGCCGTTAAACGTCTTACACAGGGTCGTCTTTCCGCTTCCGTTGCCGCCGACGACGGCCGTGAACTCGCCCGGCTCTATCGTCACGCTCGCATCTCGCAATACCGCCTCGTCGCCGCCGGGGTACTGAAACGTCAGGTTCTCCACGACGATGTTGTTACTGCTCATAAAACGAAGCGATGGGAGTCAGTCCTGCAGGCCATCGACCTTGCGCTGGCGGTAGGCGACGAGCCCGAACGAGACGACCGCCGCGATGACGATGGGCACGAACAGGAACGCTTGGCCGTACGTTTCGACGAACTCAGGCGTGAACGTGATGAGCCCGCCGCTGGTCTCGCTCAGCGTCTCGAACGCGAACGCGACGGGAATCAGCGCCACCCACGCGATGAGTCGCTTCAGAGACGTTCGCGTGAACATCGGACCGTCGCGGCCCTCGACGGGACTCATGCCGAGCAGCGGTTCGATTTTCCCGCGGAGTCGCGGGTAGAGGTACAGCGTCGGAATCGCCCCGAAGACGACGCCGGCGATGATAATCTGCAGCAGGGCACCGATTCCCTCGGTGGCCCACACGGTCTCGGGGAGCCACGAAATCGCTTCGAGTTCCTCGACGCCGACGTAGAACTTCCCGACGTCGATGAACCACGCCGCGGTCTCCTCCATCGCCTTCGCGAGGAAGCCCAGCGCCGCGATCTGTTTGACGTCTTTCGGGTCCGTGATGAGCGACATCACGAAGAACCACGACAGCGTGACGACGATGAGCCCCTCGACCGCTCCGAGGGCGCTGAAGTCGCCGATGAGAATCTCTCCGAAGACGATGCCGCCGACCGGAATCGCGAGACAGGCCCAAAACGAGCGGAACAGAAGGACGACCGACATCGCAACGAACCAGAACGGTCCGATAGAGACGCCTAACCCGCCTATCGAGAACTCCGGAAGGAGCTCCGTAATCATGCTCTGCAGACCGTGTAGCGACATGACGAGGATGAACGCCATCATGTCCCGATGGTCGAAACTGAACGCACTACCCGAGTTGTTGGACGTTGTCACCATCCGGGTGGTGGTGGTTAAGCAACCTGTTTAACCGTTGGTATGAGTATGGCGTACGACTGTATATCGAACTATACTCTGCGTATCGATCGGTGGACGTACATAGAAATCGCGGTGGTATGTTCCGCTCCGGATACCACCCGGTCGCGGCGCTCGCGGAGCGATTCGGACGCTCCTGAGCGTGACTGCCGGTCTAAAAAACCGAGCGGCGGCGACGTCGACGCCGACCGTCAGGCGTCGCTCGCGCCCACGCAGCGCTCGACGTCCGCGCGGGACTTCATCTCCAAGACGTTGTACGGGGCGTCGACGTCCGCGGCGACCGACCGGAACGACGGAAGCGGTTCGTGCGCGTCTTCGGTGCCGTCGTTGTCGTGGAGGTGTGCGACCTGAATACGGTCGCCGAACCGCTCGACGAACCGCCGGTAGTCGACGCCCGTCGCCTTCGCGTGGCCCACGTCGAGCGTCAGCTTCAGGAACTCGTCGCCGACGCCGACGTCGTCGAGGAACGCGGCGAGTCGGTCGGGAGTCGCCGTGTGCCGACGCGTCTCCGGTTTGTCGCGCTGGTTTTCGAGGCAGACCGGAACGCCCGCCTCGGCGGCGAACTCGGCGCACTCGCGGAGCGTCTGGACCGCCTGCTCGCGGGTGTGTTCGCGGACGTGGTCGGGATAGCGGGTCCGAACCGACCCCCCGTGGACGATGACGCCGCCGGCGTCGATTGCCGCGGCGAGTTCGATGGCGTCTCTCGTTGCCGCGACCGTGGCCCTCCGAAGTCGCTCGTTGACGTTCCCGGGCGCGACATCGAGGTGGGGGCCGTGGACCGTGTACGTCACGTCGAACTCCTCGGCGACCGCCCGCAGGCGCTCGGCGTCTCGCTCGTTCGCCCGAACGTCCAGATAGCCCGCGCGGAGTTCGACGTGGTCCAGGTCGAATCTGCGGAGGAACTCGGCGAACGAGGCGACTCCGTCGGCGTAGCGGATGTCCATCGACGCGCCGAACCGCGGTCGCTGGACGGGCGTCGCCTCAGACATCGACCCGGCTCGCGGGGACGAGGCGGTCGCCGCGGAGGACGGGCACGACCGACCGGGAGTCGATGGCCGTCTCGAACTCGTGGAGGTCGCGCCGCCGAATCTCGTGTTTCTGTTCGTATCGCGGTCCCTTCGCGGTCACGAGGAGGCGCGCGTAGCGCTCGCGCTCGCGGTCGGTGAGACCGTCGCCGTGGAGGTGTTCGTCGATGAGCGCCGCGCCGAGCGTGTCGTCGGGCGTCGGCTGGCCGCTCGACCCGCTGGCGACGATGGTGACCGGCCGCCCGCGGTCGTCGAGCAGGTCCGCGACCGCCGCGGCGTTCGTGTAGCCGCCGACGAACACCTCGACGTCGGACCCGCCGCGCTCGCGGAGCGTCGAGACTGCCCGCCCGCCGTTCGTGGAGGTCATCGCGGTCGGCCGCCCGTCGAGGTCCAATCGCTGGACGTAGCTCGGCGAGTTGAAGAAGTCGTAGCCGGGGTTCGGTTCGTAGTCGTCGGTCTTGCCGCCGCCGATGAGGCACTCGGGGTGGTCCTCCCGATACGCCGGTTCGTCGCCGCGCTCGTCGGTCACGTGGACGTACTCCGCGCCGAGCGCGAGCAGTTCCGCGACGGTCGCCGAGAAGTGCGTCACGTCGACCACGACGTAGTCGCCCGGTGTCGGCTTCGCCGGGATGTTCTCACAGCCCTCTATCAACGTCTCTACGAACGGCTCTGTCTGTCGTCCATCTGCGGACATAGCCCAGGTTCTCTACAACACCTACAAGTCGATTGCTAGTAGCGATATATACCGGGACGTACTATCCGTAGTTCGCTTCGCCCGCAGGCAGCACCCCGGCTGCGCGGCTCGTCACTCGCGCGTACCGCGTCGTGCGGTCGTGTAGAACCGTGTTCGTCTCGACGGATAGCGCGCTCTCGACAATCGCCTTCGACGAGGAAATAGTCAGAAAATAATACTAAAACCGGTCTGAAATTTCACAGCTACAATTACTAGGCCCATCTCGGAATCAGGCACCGACCGCGCCCTCGCTCGCGAGATAATCGAGCCGTGTCGACCGCGTTCTCGCACCACGGCTGCGAGTTCGACTCGGTCGACAGCGTCCGCTGAAAGCGGAGCGGTTATGGCTCAAGAGTACGTTTTCGAGTACAAGTGGTGTCGGCGAGTTCCTCGCTCCCTGCAGCGCGGTTCTTTGGGACGGTCGTTACAGACGTTGACTCGTCCAAACGGGTGAATATGCTGAAAAGAGCGGTTACGACGAACGGAACGAGTTCAAGATCGAATATTTATATTAGTACTATACGACTATTGATTTTCGAATACGCGGTCTCGACCCCCGGAACAGTACCGACCGCCGCTTCGCCGAAACCGACGCCGACAGCGTCTTTGACCGCCGGTCCAACGTCGAGTCGAGATGGCTTTCGCCGCCGAACGACTCACTCGACTCAAGACGCCGCTCCGGTACGCGATGGGTGCGCTCTACGTCCTCGCCGGCGTGATGCACTTCGTCGTACCCGACGCGTACGCGCAGGTCGTCCCGCCGGTCTTCCCGGCGGCGCTCGCACTCGTCTACGTCTCGGGCGTCGCCGAAATCGCTCTCGGCGTCGGCGTCGTCCTCCGCCACACCCAACGCATCGCCGCGTGGGGGCTCATCGCGCTGTTGGTCGCGGTCTTCCCCGCGAACGTCTACATGGCGACGAGCGATATCGCCCTCGAAGGCGTTCCGGCGGCACTTCGAGAGCCCTCCGACGCCGCCCTGTGGCTCCGACTGCCGCTTCAGGGCGTGCTCGTCGCGTGGGCGTGGTGGTACACTCGACCGGAGTCCGACGGCGTCGACTCGTCCCCGGGCCGGTGACCGTCACCGAGTGAATCGGTGCCGAGCCCCACGCCGTCCGGCTGTTTTCGGAACCGAACGGAACTGATTCAAGCGCGCCGGTGCGAGCCGTACCCGATGACCGAAGACGACACTCACGACCACGTCGTCCCCGGAAGCGACGAGGCCATCGATTCGGCCGACGTTCGGGGCTACGACTTCGACGGCTCGTTCGACTTCGACGAGTTCCTCGACGCGTACGCGACGACCGGATTTCAGGCGACGCAGCTCGCCGAAGCCATCGACATCGCCGAAGAGATGCAGGAGGCGGACGCGACCGTCTATCTGACGTTCACCTCGAACATCGTCTCGTCGGGCCTACGCGAGGCCGTCGCCTACCTCGTCCGCGAAGGTTTCGTCGACGTGCTCATCACCACCTCCGGCTCGCTGACCGAGGACGTCATCAAGACCGCCAAGCCGTTCAAGATGGGCTCGTGGGACGCCGACGAGGGTGCGCTCCGCGAGCGCGGCATCAACCGGCTCGGCAACATCTACGTCCCCTCCGACCGGTACGTCTGGCTCGAAGAGTACCTCTACGACTTCTTCGAGGACTTCTTCGCGGAGGAGAAGGTGCGGACGCCGACGGCGTTCGCCCGCGAGCTGGGCGAGACGCTCGACGACGAGCACTCGGTGTTGAAGCAGGCGGCCGACAACGACGTGCCGGTCTACTGCCCGGCGCTCACCGACGCCGAGGTGGGTAACTTCCTCTACTACTACCGACAGGGCTACGACAAGGACGTCGGCATCGAGATTCTCGACGACTACGACTCGCTCATCCAAAACGGCCTCCTCGCGGACGAAACCGGTCTTATCGCCGTCGGCGGCGGCGTCCCCAAGCACCACGCAATCATGACGAATCTCTTCCGCGGCGGCGCGGACTACGTCGTCTACATCTCGACGGGGATGGAGGGCGACGGCTCGCTGTCCGGCGCGCCCCCGAACGAAGCCGTGTCGTGGGGGAAAATCAAGGATCACGACACGAACTACACGCAAATCGAAGCCGAGGCGACGCTCGTCTTCCCGCTCCTCGTTGCGGGCGCGTTCAAGAACTAGCGCGCCGCCGCTCCCTATTGTCCCCTTTGTAGCGCTATGTGGGTGTCCCAACCGTCGAAACGGACTACGTTAGGCTCATAGCAATCCCCTTTAGGGGCCGGTCGTGTTGCCCGAGTGATGGTATCAACAAGGCGAAGTTTCATCGGGGGTTCTGCCGCGGCGGTGGCGGGTCTCGCCGGCTGTCTGACGACGAGCAGTTCCGAGAGTGACGCCGACGCGACGGGTTCCGGTGGCGGCGACGCGGAGACGTACGAGGTCGGCTATCGGGACTTCCAGACGAACATCGAGGCCACCGCGTTCCCCGATACGCTGTACTTCTACTGCGTGCAGTCCGGGTGGATGAACTGGCCGTCGCTGATGCAGTCGTTCGAGGATTCCTACGGCGTGGCCGTCCACGACGACGACCGCTCGTCGGGCGAGGCGCTCCAGCACATGCGCTCGCATTCGAACAACATGACGCACTCCGGGTACAACGGCGGCTACACCTACGGCATCGTCGCCCGGAACGAGGGCTTCACGCAGGCGTACAAGCCACAGGGGTGGGACAAGGTTCCTGACTCGCTCAAGACCGACGACGGCCACGTCACGGCGACCCGCCGGGTGACGACGGCCGTGACCTACCGGAAGGACATCTACGAGGAACGCGGCCTCGACGAGCCGACCACGTGGGAGGACCTGCTCCAGCCCGAAATTATGCAGGACCTCGCGCTCCAGACCCCGCAGGCGGCGGTCGGGCTCGCGGCGGCGCTGTCGGTCAACAACGCCCGCGGCGGGGGGATGGACGACCTCCAGCCCGTCATCGACTACTACGAGCGGATTCAGGAGGGCGGCGCTGAGTTCACCGACAACTTCCTCGCGCAGTTCTCCCGCGGCGAGTACGCGACGTTCATCCGATACGACTACTCCGGGCTGGACCTCAAGTACAACAACGACGAGGTCGCAGAAGAGAACGTCGGCGTCGCGCTCTTGGGCGGCGAAAACGGCAATAAGGGCGCGCTCAACATGCCGTACGGCTACGCGCTCTTGGAGGGCGCGCCGAACCCCGCGGCGGGGAAGCTGTTCATGGACTACGTCCTCTCGCTGGAGGGCCAACAGCAGTTCCTCGACGCCTACGTCAGGCCGATTCGCTCCTCGGAGCTGGAGCTTCCCGACGAGTTCATCGACCCGACCGAGTACGACCGGACCGAGTTTCAAGTCGACTACGGTCAGTTGGTCGAGAAACAGGAGGACATCATCCGAGAGATAACGCGCGGCGCGAACATCTGAGGATGTCCGACCGACACGCCGAGACCAGTCCGCACTCGACGCTCCGGGCGCTCGCGGCGCGGGTGGTCGGCGCGTTCGAGAGCGTCGCGAACCCCGTCACCGAACGAGAGCGCGAGTACCGCCGCATCGTCGCGCTGTGCGCGCCGTTTTCGGTGCTGTTGCTCGTCGCGGGGGTGTACCCCCTCTCCGAGGTCGTTCGCATCAGCGTCTCGACGGCCCAGTACCGGTCGGTCGGGTTCTCGCTCGACGCCTACGCGACGCTGTTCGGCGACCCCTACTACCGCCGAGTGGCGTTCGACTCCCTGTGGCTGACCACGGGAACGACGCTCGTCTCGGTCGGGCTCGCCGTCCCCATCGCGCACGCCCTCGAAAAGTACGACCTGCCCGGCGAGGACCTCCTCGTCACGCTCGTCTCGTTTCCCATCAGCCTCCCCGGCATCGTCGCCGCGTTCATGATTCTGGTGCTGTTCGGGAACAACGGCGTCGTCACCGCAGTCGCGGCCGCCCTCACCGGGAGTCGGCCCACCGACCTCGCCTTTGCGGTCAGCGTCCCGGGGCTGTTCGTCGCCTTCGTGTACTCGATGGTGCCGCGCGCGACGCTCATCCTCCGCGGGACGTACGCCGAACTCGACTCGGCCGCCGAAGAGGCCGCGCAAGCCCTCGGCGCGACGCCGTTCGAGACGTTTCGGTACGTCACGCTCCCGCAGATTCGACCGGGCATCACCGGGGCGCTGATTCTCACGTTCCGGACGGGACTGGCGATTTTCGGGACGCTCGTCGTCATCCAGACGCTCGTCGTCTGGACGCTCCAGCTCTCGCGGGAACTCGGCGTCGGCTACGACGTGCAGGTCGCCGGCGCGATGGCGACCGTCTACTTCGCGTTCACGTTCCTGTTCACCGTCCTCGGGCTTCGGTACACCAGCGCGGAGGTCGGCATATGACGCCGTCCCTCTCGCGTCGGTTCGGACGGTCGGCCGTGACGCTGGCCCTGTTTTCGACGGTCGCGTTCCTCATCGCGCCCATCGTGCTCACGATCGTCGCCTCGTTCGCCGCGAGTTGGACCGGCGTCCTCCCCTCCGGGTTCGTCACCTTCGAGAACTGGCGGGCGGTGCTGGGGCTCGCGGACACGATTGGGTCCCAGCGCAGTATGGGATGGAGCCCCCTGTTTAAGCTCCCGCTCGGCGGCGAGACGCTTTCGGTGTTGGTTCCGGCGGAGTTGGCGTTCAGCATCGGGCTGGCGCTCGGCGGCGTCCTCATCAACCTCGTCGTCGGCGTCCCCATCGCGTACGCGGTCGCTCGCTACCAGTTCCCGGGCAAAGAGTGGGTCAACGCCGTCTCCGTGCTCCCGCTCGTTCCGGGAGTCATTCTGGGCGTCGCGTTCCTTCGAGCGTACCCGGACCTCTCGGCGACGAGCTTCGGGCTCATCGTCGGCTACTCGCTCCTGAAAGCGCCGTTCATGGTGATGGCCGTGCAAAGCGAGTTCGAGTCGATGCCGCTGCGGCAACTGGAGGAATCGGCCCGCTCGCTGGGGGCGTCGTGGCCGCGGACGTTCCTGACGGTCATCGTGCCGAACGCCCGCTCGGGCATCGTCTCGGGAGCCATCATCTGCTGGGCGCTCGCGGCCGCGGAGTTCAACTTCTCGTACATCGTCTGGGCGAAAGGCACCCAGCCGCTGGCGCTGTTCTTGCAGCGACACATCTCGAACAGTTCGTTCACCAAGGCGGCGGCCGCCGTGTCGATGTTCTTTTTCATCATCGTCGCGGTCACCCTCCTCCTACAGCGGGTCGGTCGCCGCGGATTCGACACCAGAGGTAGCTAATGGCAGACGTGACACTAGACGCGGTCCGAAAGAACTACCACGACACGACGGCGCTGAACGGCGTTTCACTGACCGTCTCGGACGGCGAGATTCTGGGCGTGCTCGGCCCCTCGGGGTGCGGGAAGACGACGACGCTTCGAACCGTCGCCGGCTTCGAGACGCCGACCGACGGTGCGGTCAGGTTCGACGGCGAGGACGTGACGAACGTCCCCCCGGAGAACCGAAACGTCGGATTGGTCTTCCAGGAGTACGCCCTGTTCGACAACATGACGGTCGCCGAGAACGTCGCGTTCGGGCTGAAGATGCGGGGCGTCGGGAAGCGCCAGCGACGGAACCGAGCCGAGGAACTGCTCGAAATGCTCGACATCGGCGAGATGGGCGACCGCGACCCGACGACGCTCTCCGGCGGCCAACAACAGCGCGTCGGGCTGGCTCGCGCGCTCGCCATCGAGCCGAACGTCCTCCTCTTGGACGAGCCGATGACGGGGCTCGACGCCCAACTGAAGGCGCGCCTGCGGACCGAAATCGGCGCGCTCCTCGCCGAGTTGGACGTCACCGGCCTCTACGTCACCCACGACCAGGAGGAGGCGATGGTGATGTGCGACCGCGTCGCCGTGTTGAACGAGGGTCGCGTCGAACAGGTCGGCACGCCCCGAGAGATCTACGAATCGCCGGCGAACGAGTTCGTCTCGGAGTTCGTCGCGCTCGACGCGCCCGACCTCCCGTTCGTCAGTTGGTGATTCGACCGTGGCGGCGCGATATCGACGGCGTCCGAAGAGAGGTGCGGCAGTCGGTACACGCGGTCATCGCGTTCGAGTCGAAGCGTCTCGGTTCCGAACAGGCGGTCGGTGACGGTTCGGGCGCGCTCCATCTCGGCGCGCGCCTCGCCGGGGAGTTGCCATTGCGGTCCGAGCAATCGGTCGTAGCCGACGAGCCGTCCGTTCCCGACACCCTCGTCGCCGATGCGGTACTCCATCGCCAGATACCGGAACGACCGGTCGAAGACGCCCAGCGCGGTGAACGCCCCAGCGACTACCACCGCACCCCCGAGCAGTTCGACCGCGACCCCGTCGGTCGTCGCGGTGCTGAGCAGGCCGACCAGCGTCAATCCGGCTGCCAGCAGGACCGAAAGCGGAGAGCTGAGCCCGCGGACGACCCCGCCCGCGACGACCGCCGACGGCTTCGGTCGGACGATGTCTGAGCCGTCCCGCGAGCTCTCGATTCGCTCCCACTCGGGAGTGTCGGGAGCGAGTCCGAGTTCGACCGACGTGCGCTCGTCGTACGCTTCCAGTCGGTCGCGGTAGACGTCGACGATATCGGCGAGCAGTTTCACCGCGAGGACGAACGCCAGCACGAACGGCGGCGGGGCACCCGCAATGACGAACCCCCCGCCGATGAGGAGCGCCGAGCCGGTTCCCGCCATCGACACGAGCGCCGACTGAAGCGGTTGCTGCGGCGGGACCGACGCGTAGGTTCCGCTGAGGACGTACCGACCCACGTCGACGGCGCGGCCGAAGATAACGGCGAGCACGCCCAAGCCGACAGAGAGCGATTCGGCGTCGGTCATCGTCGCGCCCGTGGTCTCCCCGACACCACCGACACCGATTGCACCGAAGAGAGCCCAGCCCACGCTTCCGACGGCGAGGGCAATCAGGATGGCCGGGAGGTTCGCGACCTGAATCGACAGCGGCAGGACGGGGAGACCGATTCGACCGCGCTTTTCCGCCAGGGCACCGAACACGAGCCACGAAAAGCCGTTCGCGTCGTAGACCGGCTTGCCCTCCGCGAACAGCGCCTTCACCGCGGCACCGACGAGACACGCCCCGAGTTCGACCCAGTAGACCGCCAACAGCGCCACGAGCGACCAGTCGAGCGCGAGCACGCCGACGAGGGGCACGGCGTTGACCGCCATCAACACCGCCACTTTCGCTCGCCGCCTCTCGCTGGGAGTGAGCATTATTACTGCAGAGACATTTCGCTCGGAACAGTTAGGTGGTCTGACTCGCGTCGGGCGGTCGGAACCGCGCCTCCGCGACCGGAAAACAAGATTGATACTGTCAACTAATCATCTAGAATGCGTGCGTCCCTCCATTCGATACCTCGCCTCGCTCGTCGTCGGTCTCGTTGTCGCCGGTGTGGCCGTCTCGACCGCCGACGCGCCGGGGTTGCTCCCCGTGGCAATCGCTCCGCTGTACGCGGCGACGACCGCGCTCGTCCTCCGCCACCGCGACGGTTGGAAGCGACTCGTTCGGTTCGGAGACCAACGCTGGAGCGACCGGAAGCGGGGTGCGCTCGGGGGCGGCATCGGCGCGTTGAGTTTCTCGCTGCTGCTCGCCGTCTCGGTCCCGGCTGGCATCACCGGAATCGGGCTGATGCTCTTCGGGCAGGCGCTGACGGTCGCCGACTACGAATCGCTCCCCGAGTAGTCGCGCGCCGCCGAGGCCGGTCGAGAGCGGGCGTCATCAGATATATTCGGATGAGCGAAACGACGCATCCGATGGTCCCTCCACGGTGGTCGGCGTCGTCACCGTGGTGGTCTCCCCGTTCGGACCGCTCACGGGGTGGTCGCTCGCGTTGTTCCTGTTTTCGGTCTTCGCCATCGTCCCCAAGCTCCGGGAGCTCGCGCACCCGTGAGGCGGGTTTCGGACCTGTCGCTTCGAGGTCGGCGACGAGTGAACGGTGGTAGTCACGAGTGAGCGATGAATGAGCGACGAGTGAGGAGAGGGTTCGAGGTGAACGTGAGCGGGGATCGCGCCCGGTGGGACCGCCGCGACGGCCCGCGGACGGACTACCCTCGCGAATGTAACGAGTAGGCGATGAGGAGGACGCCGCAGAACTGGAACAGCCGCGTGACGAGCGTGAGCGGCTGCTGGTACTGGAGGCCGACGTAGCCCTGACGCAGGAGCACCGAGCCGACGAAGGCGACGCCGAACGCGACGGCCGTGAGGAGGAACAGCCCCGCGGAGAGCGCCCGCATCGTCCGGCTGTCGTGACGGCGGTAGCCGCGATAGGCCTGATAGCCGACGTAGCTCCCGACGAGCGTCGACCCGAGGGCGAGCGCGACGATGAGCCAGTCGAGGACCGCCGACAGGGTCGCCATCTCAGAGGTCCTCCCACATCCGTTTGAAGCGGTCGGCGGTGTCGGGTTCCCCCTCGCCGGGGAACGACTCGTCGCCGGTGCGCGTCAGCGACGCCTCGAACGAGCCGTCGTCTAATTCGACGGCGAACTCGGAGAGCGTGGCGGTGTAGACGCTGTAGTGGTTGTTACTGGTTCGAATCTCGGTCTGCTCGTCGAGGAGTCCGTACGCTTGTAATCGTTCCACCCGACGGTAGACCGTCGGTTTGGACATCTCACACTCGTCGGCAAGCTCTTGTGCGGACATTGGTTTGGTACTCGTCGCTGCGAGGATGTCCCGGGCGTACTCGTCGCTGAGGAGGTCGAGAACATCACCCAGCGCCGGTTCCTCACTCACGGTGGTCGAATGACTGCTCGGCGGACTAATAGGCCCACGGGTTTCCACCCCTGTTGGTCGCGGCGACCGGCTCGGGACGGGGGTGCGGTGGGGCTGTCGGGATAGCACGGTGGTTCGGATTACTGCGACGGTACTGCGGGGCAGTACGGCGATGCCGTGGAGGGACTGCCGCGTCAGCGATGACCGCGATGGGTGCCGGAGTGCTGTCAGAGGGCACAGTACGGTACTGCTCGGGAGGGCAGTCCGATATCGGTTCGGCGGGGCCCATCGCAGTTCGACCAACGCGACGTGAGATTATATAAAACGGGGGCCAGTTTCTGACCCAGAAACTCGCGCGAGTTCAGGCCGGACAGCCGACGGAGCGGCCGACTTCGACCAGGCGGTCCGTCTCGACGCCGGTCCCCCGGACGGTGTAGCCGTAGCCGTCGCAGTTCCACGACAGCGACGTGGTCGGCCCGTAGTCGAGCGTCGCCGGCCGCCCGCCGACCGTCGCGTCGCGCTCGTCGGCGTCGATATCGAGGGTGTAGTTGAACTTCGCGACCGTGAGCTCGCGGCCGCCGGCGGCGTAGCGGAGTCCGACCCCCTCGATGCGGCCGGTGGTCCGCGTGGCGTAGACCAGTTCGTACGCGGGCGGGACCGTCGGCACCGGAACAGAAATCGAACTCCGTGCTTCCACGTCGGCTCTGCTCCGGAACCACTCCGTGTTCGGCGTCCGCTTGCGCTCTACGGTCGTGTTAGCGTCGATGTCAGGTCGGAACGTGTCGGCCGACAGCGACGCGTCGAACGTCACGTTCGTATACGTCGTCGTCACCGACCGCCGGGTCCCGTCGGCCGTCCACGCGGTCTGTTTGCGAAGCGGGTAGAACCGCTCGGTGTCGAGCCACAACCGCTGGTGGTAGCCCGCCTCGCTCCGATTCGTCTCGGGCGCGATGTCGAGGACGTACGCCTCGCGCCCACCGACGGTGTCGGTCTCGACGAACTCGACGGCGTAGCTGCGGTTCGCGTCGGCTCGCGGGGCGGCACCGGCGTGCCGCGGCACGACGGGGAGCGGTGACACGCCGATGGACTGCGGGCGACCGGCGTCGTCGGTCAGCCCCGCGGCCGCGACGAGCAGTTGGAGCCGTTCGGCCGTCCGCGACTCGGCCGGCGGCCCCGTCAGTTCGATGACGGTGACCTCAGCTCCGTCTGTGTCGTGAAGCCAGAGCGTCGACCCGTTCGAGACCTGCCGGTCGTACTGTCGATTCGCGGCGCTCCGGAAGTCCACGCGCTTCCGCTCGGTCTCCGGGACGAGCGTCACGTCGGCGACGGTCCGAGACGTCGTCGTGCCGTTGGCTCGAATTTCGACCGTCTGCGTTCCGGTGAGCGTGTCGATGCCGCGGTAGCGCTCGGTCACGTTCGCGTCGACCGAGGGGTTCGCGTCACCTATCGCGCCCCCCGTCGTCCAGAGGACCGCGGAGAGCGCGACGGCGAGAAGCACGAACGCGGCGAGCGTGCGTCGATTGAGGCGGAGTGGAGGGCGGGTCATGCTGGTTGCACCCTGACAGGGAGTTCGACTGCGTGTCTGGGAGCCGACGGCTAAATACTTCTGGACGACGGGGACGGTCGAACCGACACCGACCGACAGCGATAGCTCCGTCGCGGGGGTCAGTTCGGACATCCCATCCACTCGCTCTCGTGGGATATCCGGCGTTCGTTCCGAGACGACGTTCGTGACCCAGTTTCCCGGCGACAAGCACCCGACGTCCGTGAACAAACTGGCACCCGAGTGGTTCACCCGCCGAGTCGTCGGGTAGATTAATGCACGCCTAGGTGGTATACAAGCAGTAATGTCAGACGAGTTGGTTGGATTGTTCGAACACGTCGAAGCCGACCTCATTCTCCGAGAGTTCTTTCAGGAGGTGACCGAATACGCGATATTTCTCCTCGACGCGGACGGGTTCGTGGCGACGTGGAACGAGGGTGCGAAACGGATAAAGGGCTACGAGCGAGCCGAGATTATCGACCGCCATCTCTCCGTGTTTTACCCCGACGAGGGCGACGGCACGTCCCCCGAGGCGGTGCTCTCAATTGCCGAATCCGAGGGGAGTTACGAGGAGAAGGGGTGGCGCGTCCGGAAAGACGGGTCGCTCATTCTCGCGCACGTGACCGTCCGCGCGCTGAACGACGACGCCGGGGAGCTCAAGGGCTTCACGAAAATCGTTCGGGATATCACAGAGACCTACGAGTACCGACAAGAGTTGGAGCGAAGCCGAGACCGACTCGAACGCACCGAGCAACTGGCCGATATCGGCGGGTGGGAAGTCGACTGCGAGACCGACGACCTACAGCTGACCGATGGAACCAAACGGCTGGTGGATATCCCTCCCGACGCGGAACTGACGCTCGACGAACTCAGAGACCACTTTCACGAAGACGACCACGTGATTATCGACGGGGCTATCGAGGGCGCGCGAACCGGCGGCGAGCCGTTCGACATCGAGATGCGAGTGATAACGGCGACGGGGCGAACGCGGTGGGTCCACGTCCGCGGCGAGTCGACGGGCGACCGGATGAACGTCCGCGGTGCGGTGCGCGATATCTCGGACAGAAAGGAGCGCGAAGAGCGACTCATGGTGCTGAATCGAGTGATCCGCCACAACCTTCGGAACAACCTCAACATCGTCAGCGGATACGCGCGGGAGCTTCGTCGGGACCTCGACGGGGTCGATATCCCGGCGCTGGGCGATGGCGACCACAAACGGTTACACGAGACGCTGGAGAACGTCAGCGAGACGACCAAGGGCATCGACACGGAACTGCGGACGCTCGACAAGTTGGTCGACGCGGCGAGCCAGTTCTCGGCGGACGCGATGGTGTCGAAGACGAACCGAATCATCGAGAACGCCGACGGGCTCATGTCGACCGGCGAGAAGGCTCGTCGATTCGAGAGCGTCGTAAAGGAGGACGCCGACAGACGCCCAGTTCGCGTCGACGACGTGTTCACCGACCTCAAGCAGACCTACGAGCCGAAATACCCCGAGGTAGAGATTCGACTCGAATCGGGCGAACAGACCGTACTCGCGGGCGAACACTCGCTGTACCTCGCGCTCGACGAACTCGTACAGAACGCCATCGTCCACAACGACGAGGTCTGTCCCGTGGTTGCGGTCGCGTCGCGCCGCCTCTCCGGCGAGCGAGTCGCAATCACGGTCGAGGACAACGGCCCCGGCATCCCGCGGACCGAACGCGAGATTCTGAAGCGCGGGAAGGAGACCCCGCTGGCACACGGGAGCGGGATGGGGCTGTGGACCGTCCACTGGTTCGTCACGCAGTTCGACGGCGAAGTCTCTATCGCGGATCGCGACGAACGCGGGTCGTCGGTCGAAGTGAGGCTCCCCACGCCGGAGAACTGACGACTGATTCGGACCGCGCACCCCGTTCTGCACGGACGGAGAACTCGGGTCGACAACGACGGCGTTCTGGATTACGGTGGGATGATGAGGCAGACGACGTTCCCCAGATACGCTCAATTATTTAGATTATCCGAGAGTTTCTGAATTTCTGAACGATGTGGATTATGCGGATATTTCATACTATTTCGATAGCGTCGATTCCGTAGATTCGGTGCCCACGATTGAAAAGATACGTAACCAGGAACACCCCAATTATTCACATACTCCGAATAATTTATAATATTCACTGAACCCGAATTACCCACATAACTACTGATTCAGCCGCGTCGAATCTGTGTCCGAACGCGAATCGCGGGAAGGCGCTCGATTTTTCAGAGTATCCGAATTATCCAGATACTATCGCTTATCGGGGTTGCGTAACTCGTCCGCCGTCGCCAAGAAATCTCTCCGAGAGAGATTATGAACGCAGCCTGGGAAATGTACATAATTCGGATTACTTGGATTTGGCAGATAATCCATATAGCGATGACTAGTCACGGGTGCGGAACTCGGATAACGCATTATATCTGAGTGTCGTGGATTATTCAGATTACCAAAAGTAGGTGAGTGACTCAGATACATCTTCTAGTCGAGAAATCTATCGACTGTCGATTCTCCAGAGAACTCGGGAGCCTCGAACAACCGAGGAAATCTGCTAAATCCACGCTCTCTAGATAATCTGAAGTATTCAGATTGTTCGAGCGCCGTTCGATTTAACTCGCGTTCGAGCGTGGCAGTAGACGACCGTGACGACTCACTTCGACGACTTCGACCACGAGACACACATGCGCGAGAGTTTCGAACTCGCCCGGGAGGCCGCCGCTCGGGGCGACGAGCCGTTCGGGTCCGTGCTCGTCCGCGACGACGAGGTCATCATGCGCGACTCGAACCGCATCGTGACGGAGTCCGACATCCGACGCCATCCCGAGTTGCACCTCGCCTACCGAGCGTGCCGGGAGTACGACGCCGACGAGCGAGCGGAGATGGTGATGTACACCAGTACTGAGCCCTGTCCCATGTGCGCCGGCGGAATGGCGACCGCCGGGTTCGCGCGCGTCGCGTACGGCGTCGGCGGCGACGAAATCGGAGAGTTCGTCGGGTCGGCTCCGGGCGTTCGGTCGGCCGCGGTTCTCGACGGCGTCACCGAAGTCGTCGGCCCCGTGCTGAACGAGGAGGCCCGGCGAGTTCACCGAGCGTACGAGTGGTAGGAATCTGCCCGTCTTTCACTGCGACTAAACACCGGCTCGGCCGGAGCGCGAACGCCCGCAACCCGGGAGCTTCGAGCAGTAGAAAATTCGATATTATTTTCGAATACCTTGGTCTAGAACCTATTCTTACTTCACCCACGGTGGATCCTGGATAGACGGACGCTCGGGTCCATCCGTCGAGATATTTATTCCGATAACGCTCTTTCTGTCCCTGAAGTTCACGTTCGACCGACAGAACTGCATTTGAACTGAACGAACCGTTCGCTTTCTCACGTCGGTCTCCGAATAGCTCTTTTTCACCCTAAACGGTCGTTTGAGGGCAATTATGGGTGCTTCTTTGCCAGTCCGGCGATAGACGAGATGCGTTCGACAACAGTAGTCGTTCGGAAATCTGTGGTAGCTATTTGACTTTTCTCTTAGTAGTATTTTAAATTGATATGACGGGGTAACCCGGTGGGTGGTGTCGAATTACGGACCGACCCGTAGTCGGTTGGTATCGAGATGTCTCACTCAGACCGAGAGGCGACGAACCGATACCGATTATCGAGGGCTTGTTCCGAATCGCAGAATAATTTTCGGAGGCGGGCCTACATCCCTCTGTGGGCCCCTTACGGCTAATGATGCGTTTGAGCAAGATATCCATTACACCACTACATCCGTAATTACAGGTGCAAGAACAGGGGGTCTTCAGACCAAATAATCAGTGGTACGGAGTAGTTCATGCAGATGAGTTCTGAAAACGAGAACTAGATATCAATGTACTAACACCGACATACGGCTCGAACAGTAGGCCAACTCAAAGATGGCTCGAACGTCTAACAACGGATATTCCCACTGTCACCCGACGAGAGCGGCGAGATGTCCCGCTTAGTCTCAGTTACGCATCCGGACCCACACTCACGCACAACGGAGCCATCGTTATTCTGTTACTCAGAACGGGAGCGCTTATCTCCCGGACTGCGGAGACGACGCGTGATACGAGTCTCCGCAGAACATAAGTTCATGAGATTCGGTTATAAACGAGGTTTTGAATGCAGTACCACCAGCTTGAGGTGTCGGGAGAGCACCGACGCGGACCTTCAGAGATGTGGCTCGGGTGGCGAGTATCTCCCCAGGCGAAGGTCTCACCGCCGTTGTTCTATCGGCCCGTATGTGGTCACGTCCGAAGATGTGGGTGGCCCGCAGGATTAGCCACGAACACGAGCGAGATGGTCCGGTGCTGTGAGGGACTCGTGTCGTACTTCACGCGCCACAACACGGTCCCCGAACTGGCGGTCATCCTCACGGATACCTCTCTCGACCCGAACAGCCGTTCGACCTCCAAGCGGGCGACCGCGTCGATATCACCGACGAAGGAGTCGGGACTCTCTCGAACTCCGTCATCACCGTATGAGTTCCACACCGGCAGCTATCACAGGGTGCCCAGTCTTCCGGCGGGTTGAACACAGGACCCGACAGGACCGTCGATAGGGTCGCCGCGCCCGGCCGTGTGCGCGTTGAATACCGACGACGGCTGTTTGGCGACGAGTCAGGCCCACGTCTCGCTCGGGGGAAGCGCTGGTGTCAGTCGGTCATCTCCGCTGGCGCGCCGAATCGTCGAGTTGACAGGACTGTTATCCGGCCTATTGGTCCGCCGCCGCCTCTAACGGCTGTTCGCCGCGAGAGAGAATGTTAATGCCGTCCGAGCGCCGAAAGAGATGCAGTCGCTCCGCGTCGAAGGCCAGCGAGAGTTCCTGATTCGTGTCGGGTTTGACGTCCCCGGGCACGCGGACCCAACACTCGTCGCCGTTGATGTCGAAATGGAGGTAGTTGTCCGAACCCACCGGCTCGCGGACGTCGAGGTACGCGCGAACCGCGTTCGGCTCGCCGTCGTCTGTGAGCGTGATGTTCTCAGGACGGATACCGAGCACGAACTCGTCGACACCGTCCGCGTATCGGTCGATGCGTTCGAGGACCCGCTCGGGGAGGTCGTAACTGAAGCCGTCGGCGACCAGCGACGACCCGGACAACTGCACCTCGAACTGGTTCATCGGCGGGTTCCCGACGAAGTCGCCCACGAACAGGTTCCGCGGTTCGTTGTATATCTCCTCCGGCGTCCCTATCTGCTGGAGTTCGCCGCCGTCGACGACCGCGATGCGGTCGGACATCGTCATCGCCTCCTCTTGGTCGTGGGTGACGTACACCGTCGTCGTCCCGAGCGTGTCCTGTAGCTGCTGAAGCTCCGTCCGCATGTGTAGTCTGAGTTTGGCGTCCAGATTCGAGAGCGGTTCGTCGAACAGGAAGACCGATGGCTCGCGCACGATGGCGCGACCCGTGGCGATGCGCTGTTGCTGCCCTCCCGAGAGGTTCCCGGGATGCTTGTCGAGTTGGTCCGTGACGCCCATCATCTCCGCCGCCTCCATGACCCGTCGGTTAATCTCGTCTTCCGGGAGGTCCGTCGTCAACTGCAACCCATAGCTCATGTTCTTCCGCGCGGTCATGTGCGGGTACAGCGCGTAGTTCTGAAACACCATTGCGACGTCGCGGTCCTGCGGCTGTACCCCGTTGACGACCCTGTCTCCGATTCGTATCGTCCCGTCCGTGATATCTTCCAGACCCGCAATCATCCGGAGCAACGTCGACTTACCCGACCCCGAGGGACCGACGATCGTCAGAAACTCCCCGTCTGCTATCTCGAAGCTGATGTCGTCGACGGCGACGATGTCCGAGTCGCCGCCGTAGACTTTCCGCACGCTTTCGATGCTAACAGTACTCATACTGCGAGGGTAGCCAAGAGAACTAATAATAGTTGTGGTTACCGCTGTGCAGACCGAATCAATCCGGGACACGAGTGTAGTCTGAACACCGTCCGCTCCTGTACTTCCGCGGCAGGCGGACTACCGACGCGGGCGAGCCCGACCGCATCTACCGGCAGTATTGGTCACGGAAAATAGTTTAATCCCTGCCCCTACATGTAGATGTGACACATGGTTCGAGAAGCCTTCACTAGTAGCACCCGTCGAAAGTTTATCAAGTCGGCTGGAGTCACCGGGACCGTCGCACTCGCAGGCTGCGCCGGTAACGGCGACAACGGCGACGGCAGTGGCAGTGACGGCGATAACAGCGGCGGCGATAACACCGACGGCGGCAGTTCCGGCGACACGGGAAGCGAGTCCTACGAGATCACGTTCTGGGAACTGTTCAGCGGTGGCGAAGGGCCGATCATGGAGAGCATCGTCAACAAGTTCAACGAGGAACAGCCGCTCGACACCGACGCGGAGGTGACCATCAATCGGCAACGAACGCCGTGGAACGAGTACTACAACAAGCTGTTCACCGCGCTCTCGGGAGGGGAAGCGCCCGACATGGCGGTCATGCACGCGGCGTATCTTCGAGCGTGGGACGGCGGCATCGACGCGATGGGAACCTACACCGACACGGCCTCGATCGAAAGCGATTACACCGCGAGCCACTGGGACCTCGTCACGGTCGACGGCAACGTCAACGCGCTGCCGATGGACATGCACCCCATCGGCGTGTACTACAACAAAGACCTGTTCGAGCAGGCCGGACTGGACCCGGAGAGTCCGCCGACGAACTGGTCTGAGTTCCAGCAAGCGGGCAACGCAGTCGCCGAGAACACCGACGCGGCGGCGTTCACCCAGTCGCCGTACAACGACGGGTTCGGGTCGTTCCGGACGTGGAGCACGTGGGTCAAACAGCAGGGAGGGAACCTCTACGACGACGAGTGGAACCCGACTTTCGACAACGAGGCCGGCACGAACATCG
Source organism: Haloferax sp. KTX1 (assembly GCF_902410085.1). NCBI lineage: Archaea > Methanobacteriati > Methanobacteriota > Halobacteria > Halobacteriales > Haloferacaceae > Haloferax > Haloferax sp. KTX1. Next base: position 63,710 of record NZ_CABPRH010000017.1, read on the forward strand.
CCCAACTGTTCTCAGACATGACCGGCGACATGGGCTGGGCCCCCGCCACGAGCGAGGACACGTGGGGGAACAACGCGTTCCAGAACGGGTCGTGTGCGATGGCGATGAACGGAACGTGGTACGTCGCGGCCCTCTCCGGCGTCGAGGACCTCAACTGGGGCTTTTTCGAACCGACCGTCGGTCCGAACAAGCAACAGGACAAGGTCTGGGCCGACGGCCACTCCATCGTCCTCCCGAAGAAGGAGGGCCGAAGCGACGCCAAGTCGGAGATTGCAGCCGAAGTCGCCCACTGGATGACCACGCAGAACCCCTCGTGGGGCGCCGAGGCCGGTCACCTGCCCGCCGCGAACAACATCTACGAGTCCGACGCATTCCAGAACAGCCCGTACTACGACAAGACGCTCAACAAGTACGTCGAGATGGCCGAGGACGGCGACTACTTCTACCACCCGAAGGTCCCGAACGGCGACCCGAACGCGCAGAACTGGTACACCTGGCTCGTCGACATCTGGGCGCACGACACCGACCCGCAGTCGGGTATTCAGTCCGGCATCGAGACGGTCTCCAACGGCATCTCGGAGTAAGTACACATGGGGATAGCAGAACGCATCACGGGAGGTGAGACCGCGGCGAACAGCAAGACCATCATGGGCTTCCGCAAGGAGACCATCGAGGGGGCCCTCTGGTCGCTTCCGTACCTCGCCGTGTTCACGGTGTTCCTCGTCTGGCCCGCGGTGAGAGGCCTCTACATGAGCCTCCACACCTACCCGAACAAGTTCGACCTCACGCAGACGGAGTGGGTCGGCCTCCAGAACTACGTCGAACTGTTTCAGGACCCGGTGTTCTACAACGCCATGGAGGGAACGCTCCTCTTCGTCGCCGTCTCGGTCCCGGCGCTCGTACTCCTCGGACTCGTGATGGCGCTCGGCGTGAACCGAGACGTCGCCGGTAAGCGGACGCTCCGTGCCATCTACTTCAGCCCGTACGTCCTGACCGTCGCAGTCGTGGCGCTGGTCTGGGGACAGGTGTACTCCCAGAGCTACGGGCTCATCAACTACTACCTCGGCTTCGTCATGGAGAATCCGCCGGGGTGGCTCACCTCGTCGGACCTCGTGATGGCGTCGCTCGCGTTCATGACGGTGTGGTGGCTCGTCGGCTTCAACTTCGTCATCTTCCTCGCCGCCCGGCAGAGCATCCCCGAACGGCTCTACGAGGCCGCCCGGCTCGACGGCGCGACCGGCTGGCGCGCGTTCAAGGACATCACGCTCCCGCAGATGCGAAACTCGGTCGTGTTCGTCGTCATGGTCCAGTTCATCCTCCAGTTCCAGGTGTTCGCACAGCCCTACATCATGACGCAGGGCGGCCCGAGCGACTCCTCGGACACGCTGGTCTACTACCTCTACCGGAGCGCGTTCTCCCAACAGCAGTTCGGCTACGGCGCGGCAATGGGGTACGTACTGGTCGCCATCCTCATCCTCATCGCAATCGTGAACTTCAAAGTAATCGGTGATTCAAATGACTGAAACGACGCAATCGCGCTCGGTCAGTTCCTACCTGACCGAAGACGCCGTTCGAAACGCCCTGTTGCACGTGTTCCTCTACGGGCTCGCGTTCCTCATGTCGGTCCCGTACCTGTACACGCTTTCACGGTCGTTCCAGCCGAACGAGCTGTTGCGCGACCCGCAGCCCTACTGGATTCCGCCGCTCGTGGGAGAACCCATCACGCTCGAACACTACCAGTACCTGCTGAACAACACGCTCGTCGTGGAGTGGACCATCAACACGTTCATCATCGCCGGCGGGGCGACGATTCTCATCGTGGTCATCGACTCGATGATCGCGTTCTCGCTCACCCGGCTGGACTGGCCCGGACAGGGCGTCATCATGGGGATAATCCTCGCGAGCTTCATGGTCCCGTACTACATGAACATCGTCCCGCTGTACCAGATCGTCTCGGACCTCGGGCTGATCAACTCCTACTGGGGCGTGATCATGCCGGCGGCCGCCAGCCCGCTCGGCGTGTTCCTCCTGTATCAGTTCTTCAGAGACATCCCGGTCGAGTACGAGGAGGCGGCCAGACTCGACGGGTTCACCACCTTCCAAGTGTACACGCGCATCATCCTGCCGCTCGCGAAGCCGATCCTCTCGGCGCTGGCGCTGTTCATGTTCGTCTACAACTGGAACGCGTTCCTCTGGCCCCTGCTCGTGCTGTCGAACGAGACGGCCTACACGCTCCCCATCGGGCTCGTCAACCTCTATCAGGGGAACATCGACACGCCCGGACTCCACATGGCCGTCGCGATTCTGGGGTCCCTGCCGCTGTTCGTCATCTACCTCATCTTCCAGGGACAGATCGTACGCGCGGTGCAGATGCAGGGTGCCACCGGATGACGACGAGTGACGGCGACGCCGCGGACCCCACCGTCGGCGTTCATCGCGCGCTCGCGACCGCGGCCCGGCAGGTGTACCGCCACCCCCTGCCGATGGTGGCGATCAGCGTCGGGTGGGTCCTCGCGTCCCTCCCGCTCGTCACCATCGGGCCGGCGACGCTGGGCGCGTACGGTGCGGTTCGGTCCGTCCGAGAGGACGGTCGGGTCGACCGGGAGGCGGTCGGGGAGACGCTTGCAGCCCACTGGCTTGATTCGGTCCTGTTCAGCGGGCTGCTGGTCGTGTTCCCGGCCATCGCCGTCCTCTATCTCGGGCAGTACGCGGCGACGAGCGACCCCCTTTCGGGCGTCCTCGGCGCGGTCGGCTTCTACCTGGCGTATCACGCCTGGGTCGTCTTCGCCTTGGCGTTCGCCTCGCTCGCCGACGGCGCGGACGCGGTCGACGCCGTCACGGGCGGATACCGGTGGTCGGTCGAGAACCCGGTCGCGACCGTGCTCGTCGGTATCGTCACCGGGACGCTCTTGCTCGCGAGCGCGGTGCTGACGATTGCGCTCCCGCTCGTGTTCCCCGCGCTCGCGGCCGCGTTCCACACGGAACTGGTCGCCTCGACGGACGACTCGTCAGACGGCGAGGAGACGGACGCGACCGAAGCGACCGTCTCGAAGGAGCGTCCTATCGCCGGAGACGGCCGAAAAAACGACGTTTCGACGACGTTCGGGCGGTAAACGCCCCCGTCAGTCGTCCAACCGTAACGAGGCCACTCCGTAGTTAATCTCACACAGCTCCGCGTCGGCCGCGGTCGACGTCAGTTGAAGCAGTTCGTCGCCGTGCCGGGAGGGAAGCAGCGGCGTCGTCCAACCGACGAACGCCCGGCCGCCGAGTTCGCTCTCCGTCTCGAACGACAGCGGGGCGTCGACCGCTTTCCAGTCGCCGCTCCCGTCGAGGTTCGAGTTCGCGAGCACGACCTCACCGTTCCCCTCGGCGAGGTCGCGGTTCCCGTCGACGAGCTGTTTCCCGGAGACCAGTATCGTTCCGTCTTTGCCGCCGGCCCGCGTCCACGCCACGTACGGACCGTTGATGAACCGCCGGCCGTCGGCCGTCGAGACGAGGGTTCCCACGTCGGTCGGGTCGCCCCAGTCGCGGCCGTCCGGCGAGGTCTTGACGTGGACCTCGCCGTACAGGTAGTCCGGCCCGATGACCTCGTAGCTCATCATGTACGTGCCGTTGGGGAGCGGGGTGACGGTGGGCATTCCCGGGCGCGTCGTCTCGTCCGGGACGGCCGCGACCAACTGCTCGTCGCCCCACGTCTGGCCGCCGTCCTCGGAGGCCTTGTACGCGACCAACTGATTGTAATCGTCGTCGCTCCCCATCCGCTCGTCGGCGAAGTAACAGACGAGGTTCCCGTCGTCGTCGAGCCCCAGTTCCGGCTCCCAGACGGGGCTGTTCCCGTCGTAGGGGACGGCCTTGCCGCCCGTGACGACGGTGCTCACGAACTCCCAGGACTCCCCGCGGTCGGTGCTGGCGTACAGGTCGATGCTCGTCTCGCCGAGTTCGCCGAGTTCGCCCTCGGGGACGTCTTCGGGGTCGTCGAGTATCGGGATGGAGTTCCCGGCGGCGAGGACCGTCCCGGCCGGCCACGAACCGACCGCGTGCGGGAGTTCGAACAGCGTCGGCTGGTACCGAAGTCCCCAGTCCTTCCCGCTCGTGTCGTGAATCTCGGAGAACTTCGACCAACTCTGCCCTCCGTCGGTGCTCCGGTAGACGGGGAAGTACGGCTCCGACCCGCCGCTCATCGACGGGTAGTACTCGAAGGTCGCGAGCAACTGCTTCTCGCCGCCCGTTCCCGACCCGTGTTTCAGTCGCGTGACTCGGGGATACAGCGAGCCGGGCGTAGGCGCGCCCGACGGGGGCGAGTACAGCGTCCCTTCGACGTCTGTCTGTTCGTCGTCGCGTCCGCGGCCCGCGATAACGCCCGTGGACCCGACCGCTGTGGCCCCGACGGCGCCGACCGCGGCGAGGTACTTCCGGCGGCTGTGCTGGCGGCTGGAATCGCGTTCGTCCATGACGCTGTTATGCGTTCACACGACACGATAATAACTGTATCCCCGCTGTCAGCTCGAAAAAGAACGACGGCGGCTCCGTTACTCCGTCAGCGTCAGGCCGACGACGGACGCCGGGGGCGCGTCGAACGTGACGGTTCCGTCTCCCTCGTCGGTGACGTCCAGAGGGCTGGCTTCGAACGATTCCGCGTTCTCCTTCGTGGAGTACTCGCGGATGTCGTTGTCTTCGAAGAGCACGGTCGCCGAGGACACCGAGTACGACGACGACCCGACGTCGACGGTGAGCGTCTCCGGTTCGTCGTGGCGGCGGTTGGAGGCCGTGACGAACAGCTCTCCGTCGCCCTCAGAAGCCGATGCCGAGACCATCGGAACGTCGTGGTCCTCGCCCTCGATAGCGCGCTTTTCCGTGTCGACGCTCGTTTCGAGCGCCGTCTGCCCGACGTGGTTCTCGTAGAGGTCGAAGACGCGATACGTCGGCGTGCGCCACGCGGCCTCCTCGTCGGTCTGGACGAGGCACTGCAGGACGTTGACCAACTGTGCGATGTTCGCCATCGAGACGACGTCGGCCCGCGCGTGGATGAGGTCGAGCACGCCGGCGGTCGTCAGCGCGTCTCGGACGGTGTTTTCCTGTTCCAGTCCGTTGTCGCTCCGCGCCTCCGGGTGCCACACGCCCCACTCGTCGACGATGATTCCGATTTCGTCCTCCGGGACGTACTGCGAAATCGTCTCGGCCGCTCGGTCGATGTCGCCGCCGACCTTCTGTGCGCGCGCGAAAATCTTGTAGTACTGCTCGTCGGTGAAATCGGTGTCTCCGCCCGCCTGATAGTAGCGGTGGACGGAGAAGTGGTCCATCAGATTGAACGGCGAACCCATGCCGAGGAACGAGCCGGGGCCGAACTCCATGCCGCCGTTGAGGCTGTCGAAAAAGACCTTGTTCCAGTCGTCCGTGAGGTGTCCGCAGGCGATGAACTCGGTGGACCCCTCGTTCATCAGCTTATCGAAGCCGTTGAAGTAGTTCGCGAACCGGCGGTACTCGTCGGCGTACTCGTCCGGCGCGAACCGACCGCCACAGCCCCAGTTCTCGTTCCCGATGCCCCAGTACTTCACCCCGTACGGCTCCTCCTGTCCGTTCTCTCGCCGCCTGTCGGCGAGTTCCGTGTCGCCGCCGTAGTTGCAGTACTCGATCCAGTCGAGCGCCTCCTGCGGCGTCGACGACCCGACGTTGACCGCGATGTACGGGTCCGTGTCGAGGAGTTGGCAGAGGCGGAGGAACTCGTCGGTCCCGAACTCGTTGGACTCTTCCGGGACGTTTTCCCGCCCCTGTGTCCACCACAGATTCCGCCGACGGGGGCGGTCCTCGCGCGGGCCGACACCGTCTTCCCAGTGGTAGTCGTCGGCGAAACAGCCCCCCGGCCAGCGGAGCACCGGCATATTCAGTCCGCGGAGCAGCGAGACGGTGTCCATTCGGATGCCGTCTTCGGTCTCCACCCTGTCGTCGTCGCCGACCCAGAGACCACCGTAGATACACCGCCCGAGGTGTTCGGCGAAGTGACCGTAGATGTTCTTCGAGATGTTATCTATCGGCTCGTGGCTGCTAACGCGTACTTCACTCTGCATACATTTTCACATTAGTAGCCGGTTAAATAACTATTGTGCCTTGTGTTCACTGTACACGAGTCAGATATGACACCGCACAGTTTCGCGGCGAACGGATGAAACGCTCGCGAGCCAGACCACGGTAAGCACGCGTTGCGGCAGTCTCGACATCCCGACGGACGGGTCACGAATCGACAGGCGCGGAGGTTCATCTCACACTGGACGACACGCGTAGTCGACCAGACACCGGCCCGAGACACGACCACGAGACGAATCCGCACCGTTGGGACGAGAAGACGGCCGAGCCGGGCGTACGTCGCCTCCGGTCTGGACGTGATGCGCGACAGACGATAGTCCGTGACGGAGAGTCCAAAGTGGGCAGAAACGGCGGTTCGGTAAGAAGCCACGACTAGCAAATCCGTCGCCGACACGACCATTCCGCTCTCGATTAAATTCCCTATGTCAGAACAGGACGACACCATCTCACGGTACAGGATTACAGACATATATGTGTAATTATCATCGGTCCGCCAACGGATATTCTACGAAGATGGTGTTTTCAGTCGATTTCACGACAATCGAGATACTGTTCCGTCATACTGAACAGTCGCCGATGGTCGACGGAACGGGCAGTCAGACAGAGTTCGACAGCGTTGATACAACTGTGATACCATTCGAGGCGTTCCCGTCGTCGGCATCTCGTCGGCGTCCGCGAACCGCCTTCAGTATACCAAAACTCCGTCAGGCCTCCAGCCCTCACCGTCCCGTCCGAGGCGATTGCTCGATACTCCCGTCGGTCGCATCGGGTAGCCACCATCTCGTACTTGCACACCGATTTCGACAGTCGCAACCGATTCTGAGAACCGTCGTCACCTCGGAATCGTGATTTGCGATACGCACTCGTTATTCGAAGCGTCGTCGATCGGTTGGGTCCGCGTTTTCCCACGTCGAAACCGTTGAACACTGCGAGGAACAGTAGACGGAACCGATGTGTCGGCTCAGATGCCACGGCGATTGTCAGGCAGAAGTTCTATCATCGAGAACAATATCGCGTCTGGAGAAAACGGAGCAGCACTACTATCGCGAGAGCTCGGTCGGAGTTCGACTAGTTCACGACTGGGTAGCTTTCGAGCGACATCGGGGAGCGCTAACCCGACTCCGAGACTCGTGACTGAGGCCGTCGTCGATCGAGAGCAAAAAAATGAGTAGCGGTGGTGTGCTGAACTCGACGTGATGCTGTCAGGCGTTCATGAGTTTCGGGACAGACCTACTCGTCGCGTACTGACACGTCGAGATATGACTGACACGCTGGCTCACGTTGGTCGGTTACGCAGTCGACCACGTACACCTAAGACTGGCCCCCATATTATTTTTTCCCCCGCCATTTTTCAGCGGGAGTACGATAAATCGGCACGTAATCACGACAATCGTCGTTGTTGTGAGTTCACGTGGGTACCGACAGTTTGGGTGCGTTCTCGTCGAGACGATACTGCGACCGAAAATATAGTGACCTGCATTTCTGAGGAACGCTCGTCTGGCTACAGAGAACCAAGCGTTCTATCTGCGCTCTAGCACGCTGGCAGACCGAAAACGAGTAGAGAACGGCAGCTCTGATTGCTGCGATACCGTCGCGAAGACTATCGAGCGAGCCCGTATACTCCGACTGCCGTGTTTCCACAATACCTGCGACACGCCGATTCTTACTGGAAGTCAGACTCGTTCGAGATGGATATTGCGGTATACGGTTCATCGAATTTTCGGGCCTCCCCCGACTGCAACTGAGACAGCCGATATCGAACGCGAGCAGGCTGAAGGCGTAGGTCCACCGTATTATAGCAAACGGTAGTATCGTCACCGGACGGAGAGACGTTCACCCGAGCATCGGGTAGATACAGAACGAAATCGCCGACGCGGCAGGTCAGACAGTACTGAGTCTGTCTTCGGGGCGAACCGTAGGGTTGAGACTTCGGCCCGCGAACCGGGGCCGAAACCCACCAAAGTAATGCTCCACAGATTGACCCGGGCCTAGATATGCGATTTTCGCGACCGCCAACGATTGTATTAAATATCTTATTTGAACACTAGTGTCGTTGTCTGTATTAGACAATGAGGTTAAGCTCTTCGTCACCCATCACCCCCACACATTACATAAATCTTATTCTGCTATATCGAATCTGAGTCGTGAGGCGGAAATAGCGCTTTGAAATCGAATACCGAGAGAGTGACCGTCACACCCGCGTTTCACGGTGAATTCCTCCGGACACCGAGAGTCTCACGTCCCGAAATGGTCGGCCACAGCAAGTCGGTCCCGGTGCGCGAATTCGAGCGAGACGCGGGCTTCCGCATACACAATAGCTAACACACGACAGATCGAAAGTCACAACTGATGTCCGAAAAGCCTGCTGAGACACTCGAAGTAGACGAGTTCACGCTCGGACTCGTCGGGCCCGAACAGGACTGGGCGGGAACGGTCCGCGACGGAGGGACGGTCAAGACGCACACGCCCGCCGGCTGTTGGGGACCGATGATCACTCCGTCGTTCCGCGGCGGACACGAGGTCACGCGACCGATTCGAGTCGAAAACGCCGAACCGGGCGACGCGCTCGTCGTCCGAATCAAGGACGTCGAAGTGACGAGCGTCGCGACGAGCACCGGGAGCATGGCGGAGCGAGCGGACGCGTTCGGTGACGACCCGTTCGTCGACCATCGCTGTCCCGAGTGCGGGACGCCGTGGCCCGAGACCGTCGTCGAAGGGACGGGAGAGGAGTCGATTCGCTGTGCGGAGTGCGGCGCCAACGCATCGTCGTTCGGGTTCGAGTACGGTTACACCGTCGTCTTCGACGACGACCGAACCGTCGGAATCACCGTCGGCGCGGACGGTGCTCACCAGTTAGCCGAGCGCGCCGACGAGGCGATGGCGCTCCCCGAGAACTCGCGGCAACACCCGATTTTGCTGTACGAACCCGACGAGATGCCCGGGGCGCTCGGGCGTCTCCGCCCGTTTATCGGCAACATCGGGACGACGCCGGCCGTCGAACTCCCCGACTCGCACAACGCGGGGGACTTCGGGCAGTTCCTCATCGGTGCCGAACACGACTGGGGACTGCCGGACGAAGCGGCGCTCGAAGCGCGGACCGACGGTCACCTCGACTCGAACGAGGTGCGGCCCGGCGCGGTGCTCATCTGTCCCGTAAGAGTCGACGGTGCCGGACTGTACGTCGGCGACCTCCACGCGAATCAGGGCGACGGCGAACTCTCGCTCCACACGACGGACGTGAGCGGACGGACCGAACTCGAAGTGGAGGTCATCAAGGGACTCGACCTGCCGGGGCCGCTCTTACTCCCCAACGAGGAAGACCTCCCACACATCGCAAAGCCCTACACCGACGCCGAGCGTGCCGCCGGCACTGCGCTCGCAGACGAGTACGACGTCGAGACGCTCCGCGACGCCCTGCCGCTCCAAGTCATCGGGTCGGGGGCGACCATCAACGAGGCGACGGAAAACGCGTTCGCGAGGGCGAGTTCGCTGTTCGGTATCAGCGAGGGAGAGGTCCGCTCTCGGTGCACGTTCACCGGCGGCGTCGAAATCGCTCGCCTGCCGGGGGTCGTCCAGCTGTCGATGTTGGTCCCGGTCGAACTCCTCGACGAGGTCGGCCTCGCGGAGACCGTCCGCGAGCAGTACGGGGCGTAGTCAACCGCCCCGCATCGCCGGGAAGAGCTTCACCGTCTCTCCGTCCGGTACCGCGTCGTCCAACGAGACGGGACGGTCTCCGATCACCACCCGGACGCTCGGACGGACGTCGCCTTCGTCGTCGCAGAGATGCGTTTCCGCGTTCGGATAGCGCTCGACGAACGCGTCGAGCAGGTCGCGAACCGTCTCGCCGCTCGGGGCCACGTCGGCCGTCTTTCCGCCTGCTGCGGACCGAAGCGGCCCGAAAACGGTTATCTGCATACGGATTGCAGGGAGTCAACGCACAAATTACTACGGGTCCAGATACACGTGGACTGAACTGGCGGCCCGACTACTCCCAGAATCTGACAATGGCCCATCGAACGCGGTCGTGGGCGTTCTGAGTGCGACTCGACGGCCTTCGTGTTCCGTAGACGAGTGTTGAACCACCGGAATCGGGTCGCGTGATTGGAGCGAAGTTACGTGGAGTGGCCGACTACAGGGACGCGCGACGTAGTCGCTGTCGTAGTGACGGCGGACCACGGCGTCCGTCAGGGTCTCACGTTGTTTTTGGGCGATTTTACTACGTATAAATGGTAGATTAATCGGTCAGCAGATGTGAGTTACGTCGGCGGTTTCGCATCGATGGCACGGCTGCGACGAGAGGTGCGGGGAGGCAAATCACGGGTCAGACACCCGTGCCGTCTACAGGACCGTGCGACCGTTTGTGCGAGGCGTGGACAGCTATTCGAAGAGCCCGCATACCGTGCGGTGAGTTTCGCGGACGCGCGAGCGGAGGGCGAACGCCCCGCCGAGCGTCGACGGAGCGCGTCGCGTACCAGTGTGCAGACCGGACAGGGCGTCCGTCGCCCCGACGACTCGCGGAGAACGCGTCTCTCCGGACGGCACGTCCGCGTTCGCGTGTAATTCAGGGAACCGACTTCGTCACGCGTACAAAAAATACTGTAAAGATTATAAATAAATTTAGAATAAACTTCTAGAATATAACCGTTGTGGAGAGAGTATATGTCATCTCAACTCATATTATCATGGTAACGCATAGCAGCCATGAGTCAGCCCGAACCACACTACAGAGAGGTATCTTTCGGTACCCATACGGCCGCTCACTCGGTTGTACGGGAGGAGGCGACGCCCGCCACCCCACGGGTGTCTGTCATCATTCCGACGTACAACGAAGCGGAGAACATCCTGCAGGCGATCGACCGCTGTCTCGACGCCCTCGCCGACCACCCCTCCGAGATCATCGTCGTCGACGACGACTCCCCGGACGGGACGTGGCGACTCGTCGAACGGCGGTACGACGCGACTGACCACGTTCGCGTCCTCCGGCGCGAGGGAGCGCGTGGGCTGGCAACCGCTGTCGCCTACGGATTCGCTCACGCCACCGCCGACTGCTGTGCGGTCATCGACGCGGACTTACAGCATCCGCCCGAGTTGCTGCCCGTCCTCGTCGACACGGTCGCCAACGACGTTGACATCGCCATCGCCAGTCGGTACGTCTCCCGCGGCGGCGTCGCCGTCTGGCCGTGGCACCGCCGGGTCGTCAGTTACGGCGCGACGGTTCTCGCTCGGCTCTGTATCCCGTCGGCGAGAGGCGTCGCAGACCCGCTCAGCGGCTACTTCGTCGTCCGCCGCGACCTGCTCCGGGAGGCGACGCTCAGCCCGACCGGGTACAAGATCCTCTTAGAACTGCTCACGCGCTGTGACGGGGCGCAGGTCCGGGAGGTCCCGTACGTCTTCGTGGACCGGCGAAACGGCGACTCGAAGCTCTCGTCTCGGGAGTACCTCGAATATCTGCTGCACCTCGCGAAGCTTTCGTACCACAGTCACCGGCGGGTTCGGGCATGACCGACTTTCCACCCGTCCCGTTCGGTGACGACCACGGCGCGTCGCGCGCGGCACCCCCCGCCC
>NZ_CABPRH010000018.1:0-70968 GCF_902410085.1 Haloferax sp. KTX1
CCTCCCGCACCCCGCCTCCCGCCGCAACGACGCCGTCGGCATTTCCGCCCCCGCGGGGGGTGCGGTTCGTTAGGCTTCCGATTCGATCATCTTCGGCGACGATTCAGCGCGCTCGCGTCCGTGAATCAGCGCTTCCTCGGTGTTGCGGTCGAACAGGTGGAGGTCGTCTTCCTCGAAGGTCACGGTGATGACGTCCCCCTCTTCGGGTTCGGTTTCGGACGGGGCGCGGAGGCGGCACTCCTTGCCCGCGACGTCGAGGTAGATGAAGTTGTCGGAGCCGATGACCTCGACGACGTCGACGGTCGCCTCGAAGGACTTCTCGCCGGGGGCCGACGGATCGACGTTGAGGTTCTCCGGCCGGATACTGAGGACGTATTCGCCCTCGCCGCCGACGAGGTCGACGAGCGAATCGGAGACGCTGTACCTGAAGCCGTTCCCGACGAGCGTTCCGGTCCCGTCGCTTGCGACTTCGAGGTCGACGTCGAAGAAGTTCATGCTCGGACTCCCGATGAAGTCGGCGACGAACGTGTTCGCCGGGCGGTAGTACACCTCCTTCGGCGAGCCGACCTGCTGAAGTTGTCCGTCGTTGAGGATGACGATTCGGTCGGCCATCGTCATCGCCTCCTCTTGGTCGTGGGTGACGTATATCGTCGTGATGCCGAGTTCGGAGTGGATGCGCGAGAGCTCCGTCCGCATGTGTTTGCGGAGTTGGGCGTCGAGGTTGGAGAGGGGTTCGTCGAACAGGAACACCGCCGGTTCGCGGACGATTGCGCGGCCGGTCGCGACGCGCTGTTGCTGCCCGCCCGAGAGGCTGCCGGGCTTTTTGTCCAGCAGGTCCTCGATGCCCATCATCTCCGCGGCCTCGACGACCCGCCGGTCGACCTCCTCTTCGTTGAGGTCGGTGCTCAGGCTGAGGCCGTACCCCATGTTACCGCGAACGGTCTTGTGGGGGTACAGCGCGTACGACTGGAAAACCATCGCGATGTCGCGGTCGCGGGGCGAGACGTCGTTTACCGGTTCGCCGTTGAGGCGAATCTCTCCGTCGGTGATCTTTTCGAGCCCGGCGAGCATTCGCAACGTCGTCGACTTCCCGCAGCCCGAGGGGCCGACGAAGACGACGAACTCGCCGTCGGGGATGTCGAGTGACAGCTCCTCGACGGCGACGATTGGGCCGGACGTGTCTTCGAATACTTTCGTAATGTTGTCAAATTCAACGCGTGCCATGGTAACGTATTGTGTGGTTGGTTTGTCGGTCTGTTATTTATTCGTGTCCCCGGGGTGGCAGACGGGCTCCGTCCGCCACTGGAACTCGGGTCGTCAGGCACCCCCGAGACCTTCTCCGACGTAGCGCTGTGAGAGGCCGTAGAAGACGACCGGTGGCGCGACCAGTAGCACCACGGCCGCCATGAGGATGTTCCACTCGCGGAGCACGTCGCTCCCGAGGATGAAGTGAATCGCCACGGTGGCGGTTCGGACGTCCTCGTCGCTCGTGAGGACGAACACCCACAGGAAGTTGTTCCACGCCGTGAGGAACGAGAAGAGCGCGGCCGCGCCCACCGCGGGTGCCGAAAGCGGGAGGACGATGCGCAGGAACGCACCGATTTCCGTGTGCCCGTCGATGAGCGCCGCCTCTTCGATGTTCTCCGGGATGCCCTGTCTGAAAAAGCCCTGTAACAACCAGATGGTCTGCGGCAGGACGAAGATAGACAGGGCGATGATGATGCCCGGCAGGGTGTTTATCAGTCCGAAGACGTAGAACACCTCGTACACCGGGATGGTGATGACGATCCACGGGAACATTATCGTGAACACGGCGGTGTAGAACAGGAGCTTCCGCCCGGGGAAGTCCAGTCGTGCGAACGCGTACGCGCCCGGGATCGAGAACACCAACGAGATGAGCGTCGCCGAGATGGACACGATAACGCTGTTCTGGAAGAACGTCACGAAGTCGAACTGGTTCCAGATGTCCGTGTACGCGGCGAGCGTCAGCGCGTCCAGCGCCGGAAGGTAGCCCGTCTCGGGGCTAATCGCGGCGAAGTTCGTCAGAAGCGACGTTCGGACGACCCAGAAGTACGGCGTCAGCGCGAAGACCGCGAAGACACCGAGGGCGGCGTACAGCAGGAATCGGCTGCGGCGAGTCTCGTTAATCATGGTTAGACGTACAGCTCCTCTTCGTCCTTGATGACGGTCACGTAGAAGATGGCCGCGGTCATGGAGACGAGGATCATGGCCATTCCGAGCGTGTACGCCCGCGAGAACTGCAGGTTGACGTACGCGGTCTCGTACGTGAGGATACTCATCAACATCGTCCGGGTTCCCGGGCCACCGCCGGTCAACTCGAACGGCTGTGCGAACTCCGCGACGTTCCACGCGGTGCGGAGCGCGAGGATGATAATCGTCGGCGTGACCAGGTGCGGTAACGTCACGTCACGGAAGCGCCGGAGTCGCCCCGCCCCGGCCAGCGCCGCCGCCTCGTACTGCTCGCGGGGGATTCCCACGATAGCGGCGGCGTAGATGATGCCCGCGTACCCGTAGTCGTGCCACGACTGGGCGACGATGAGCGAGACGTACGGCCAGATACCGTCGGCGAGGAACGCCGGCGCCTGAACGCCGAGGAAGTCCGAGAGTATCATGGGGAGCATCCCGAAGTCGCTGTTCAGGAACCACATCCAGATGACACCTCCCGCGAGCGGCGCGGAGAAGTACGGGGACATGATGATCGCGCTCGTCCAGTCTCGCCACCGACTCCGGAGTTCGCTCAGGAGCAGGGCCGCGATGAGGCCGATGACCAGTTGCAGGAGCGTCGTGCCGAAGACGAAGGCCAGCGTCCAGCCGAAGGCGAAGTGAAACAGGTCGTTCGTCAGCAGCCACGAGTAGTTTTCGAGGCCGACGAAACCACCGGCTTGGCCGAGCCGGGTGTTCGTGAACGTCAGGTAGACACCTCTGACGATGGGGTAGTAAAACAGGATCGTGAACATCACGAACGTCGGGACGATAAACAGGTAGCCGATCCAGTTCTCCCGAACCCGGTCCATGAGCGTGGTCTCCTCTAGCCCATACTTCTGTCTGATGTTTTGTGCGGTTTCTTGTGACATGATATTGTGGTATTTTATAGCGTATAAAATCGTTTGGGTGGCCTGTTGAGGTGTCTCCCTCCGTCTACTGTGCCAGGCGGTCCTGGATGCGCGAGCGGACGAGCGACGGCGTCTCCTCGATGGTGTGCTGTCCGGCGATGGCTTCGCTTATGGTCTCGTTGATATCGGTCCACCGAATCGGGTCGGTGTCTCTGACGTCCCACGACGCGCCCGTCGTCGAGTACTGCTCGCCGTAGGTGTCGGCGTTCTTGTAGGCCTGCTCGGTGCTCTGTGCGAGTTCGTACTCGTCGAGAATCTTCTGCAGTTTGGGCTGGAGTCCGGGGAGCGACTCGTAGTGTTCGCCCCACGCGGGCAGGACGAACTCGTCGTCGCCGAGGAGGAACATGTTGAGGTCCCACGCGGCGTTCTGCTTCGTGTCGCTCGCGTTGAACAGCGTCTGCTGCTGTTCGAGTGCCCACATGTGGCCGCCGTGTTCGCCTTCGACGCCCTCCAGTTCGCTGATGCCGAAGTTGCTGCCGAACTCGGCGTCGACCTTCGGGTGCGGGAGAAGCATGAAGTCGCCCTCGCCGCCGTTCCAGCCGAACTGGACGTCCTCTTTGATAGCGCGCCAGCGGTTCGCCGTCGGGACGGCGTAGTTGAACGACGCGACCCTGCCGGTCAGCATGAGGGACGGAATCTCCTCGTCGCCGCGCTGGGCGGACTCCGAACTGCTGAACTCGTGGGCCATCTTGACGCAGGTCTTGATCATGCCGTCGGTCTTGCCCTGGTCTTCGTGGTCCTCGTTGGCGACGACGATAGTCGGGTGCTCCGGGTCGTCGCTCTGGCGCATCCACGGGTCGGTGCCGCCGGTGTATGCCGTCCGCGCGTAGCCCCAGTAGGATTCGAGGTCGCCGGGGACGCCGGTTTCCTCGTAGGCGATCGCGTCAGTCTGCTCGTCGATTCGACGGACCGCGTCGAGGAACCCGCTCCACGTCGAGAGCTCCGAGGCCGGGTCGCTGACGCCGACCTGACTGAACAGTTTCGGGTTGATTCCGAGGTTACTGTTCGTGTGGCGCATCCCGCCCGCGGACCAGTACTCACCGCGGTATTTCGCGGAATCGAGGTTCGCGGCCGTGTAGTCGCCGGGGAGCCGGTCCGTCCCCTCGATGAAGGGAGAGTGGTCGGGCACCTTCCCGTCGAGGTAGAACTGGAGCCCGCCACCGCCGGACTCGGCCATCGTCGGCGGATTCCCGCTCGACACCGTCGAGGCGAGTTTCGACCGGATGTCCCCGTAGGACGCCGTCTGCATCTTCACCGTGACGTTGCCCTGCTGTTCTTCGAAGGTGCTCAACGACTCCTGGAAGTGCGACTTAATCGAAGAGTTCTCCGCCGCCTGCGCGTTCAGGTAGTCGATGGTAATGCTCTCGGAACCGCTGGAATCGGACCCCGAATCCGTGTTCGAGTCGGACCCCGAGTCCGTGTTCGAGTCGGTCCCGCTGTCGTCGTTGTTTTCTCCGCCGCCACCGGTACAACCTGCGAGCGCACCGAGTGCCCCGACGGTCGACGCGGCCGCCGTCGACTGCATGAACCGCCGTCTCGATGGATGCTCGTCGGTCTCGGTACTGGCGTCTTCACTACGTTCACCACTGCCCGTGCCACTACGTGACATTGTGATAAGGTCAACATACACAATGGACTTAAATGTTTCTCCATTGATGGCGATTTATCATACACAATATGAGAATGGTATTGTGTATCAGTCCCGTACACTTATGATGAGCGACCATCGACAGGACGGTTATGGACTCCGACGCACGGCACGCGCTCCTCGCCGACGTCGACCGCGTGTGCGACCTCGTGGGGACGACGCTGGGGCCGTTCGGGACGAACAAGCTCGTCGTCGAATCGGGCGGGCGCGTGACCACGACCGCTTCGAGTAGCCTGCTCCTCGAACGACTCGAACTCGACGACCCCGCGACGAGCCTGCTTCGAGACGCGGCGACCGACTTCCGTGACGAGCGGGGGGACGGCTCGACTCGGATGGTGCTGTTGACGGGCGCGCTGCTCAGTCAGGCGGACGACCTCATCGAACAGGGGCTTCACCCCACGGTCGTCGCCCGCGGGTACAGGGACGCGTTCGACGTCGCCATCGACCGACTCGACGCGCGTGCCCGTCCACTGTCGCTCGTCGGTGCCGAGCGGGTTGCGGAGACCGCGCTCACCGGGACGCGGAACCCGGCCACCCGCCGCCACGTGAGCGAAGCCATCGCGAACGCCGTCACCGACGCGGCGGCAGACGATTCCGTCGACGGCGGTCGGGCGAGCGTCGACGTGGTCGCTCGAATCGGCGGCGTCGGCGACACCGAACTCGTCGACGGCGTCGTCATCGAGACGCCGCTGGTCTCGGAGGCGATGCCTCGTCGTCAACGAGACGCGGGCGTCGCGCTCCTCTCGTCGACGGTGGACGTCCCTCGACTCGGCGGGGCGACCGACTCGTCCGAGCGGTCGATTTCACTCGACGCGGACTCGTTCGAAGACCGAGCGGACATCGGTGCGTACGAGCGCGACCAGTTCCGGCGGACGCTGTCGGACGCCGCCGAAGCCGGGTGCCGGTTCATCGCGACGCAGGGCGCAATCAACGACCGCGTGAAGACGCGGGTGGCAGACGCGGGCATCACCGCGATCGAGCGCGTCGACGACGACGTCATGCGGCGGCTCGTTCGCAACACCGGCGGGCAGGTCGTCCCCACGCTCGAAGACGCGACGCCCGAGACGATGGGAACCGCCGACGTGGGGTTCGAACGACTCGCCGGGCGAGAGTTCGTCACCGTCGAGGGGACCGCCGAACGGGTGTACACGCTCCTGTGCCGCGCACCCGACCCGCGGTCGGTCTCGGCGTTCGAGGCCAGTGCCACGAGCGCGATCAGCGCGACGTTCCACGCGCTCGCCGACGAGCGGGTCGTCCCCGGCGGCGGGGCGACGGAAATCGACCTCGAACGGTCGGTCCGTGAGGCCGCGCGCGGGACCGCGAGCCGCGAACAGCTCGCGATGGAGGGGTTCGCTCGCGCGCTCACGGCAATCCCGCGACAGTTGGCCGCGAGCGCGGGACTCGACGGTTGGACGGGCGTGCTCCGCCTGCGCGTCGCCCACACGGAGGGCCGCTCTTCGATGGGCGTCGACGCGCTCTCGGGCGAGATTCGGGACGTTCTCGACGCGGACCCGGTCGTCGAACCGCGTCGTCTCCAGCGCGATATCCTCGGTGCGGCGACCGACCTCGCGGTCCAACTCATCCGAATCGACGGACGGCTTTCCGCGTCGGACCTCGCGGACGACGAACCGACGCCGCCGGTACAGTAACCGAACACCCGGTCGTCACTGTCTCCGTTCTGCGGAGCGCGAAAATCGCTTCGAGCTAGTCGTGTTCTATCTGCGGGTCGAGTTCGTCTAAATCGATACCGGGCGAGACGACGGCGTCGATGGTGGAGAGCTGTTCCGACGTCGCAACGGCGCTGTCGAGCGCCTGTGAGAAGACTCGTCGCGGCTCGACGACGCCGAGTTCCCACGCGTCCGCCGGTTCGCCGCGCGCGGCATCGAAGCCGACCGGTGCCGGGTCGGTCGCCGCGTCGGCGTGCGCGGTTCGAACGGCGGCGAGAGCTTCGAGCGGGTCGTAGCCGGCGTTACGGGCGAGCGTCCGCACGAGCGATTCGCACACGTCGGCGAACGCCTCGATCGCGAGTTGCTCTTTCCCCCGTACGCCGCTCGCGAACCGTCGAAGGTCCCGAGCGACCGCGAGCGGTGCCGCGCCCGCACCCGGGAGGACCTGTCCGTCCATCGCCGCGACCGCCGTCGTCTCGACGGCGTCTTCGACGAGTCGTTCGTGGGCCGTCCGCCCCTGTTCGGTGGGCGTCTCGACGACGACGGTGAACACCGGTCCCTCGCACTCCCCGATGGTCGTCCACTTCTCGTCTCCGACTCGCCGCTCGGTCACGCGCCCCGCTCGGCCGAGCTTCGACTCGTCGAGGTCGGAGACGTGGCCGACGACCTGCGCCCCCGTCGCACGGGCGACGCGGTGGACGTCCGATTTCGGGTACTGCGCGCGGTCGACGACCGCGACGCCCCGCGATTCGAGCGCGTTCTTGACTGCATCGTCGAGCTCGGCGCGCACGACGAGCACGTCGACACCGAGGCTGGCGACGCTCGCCGCTACGTCGTCTATCGCGCTGGTACGCGCCGCGGTGTAGGCCGTCATCGCCCCTGCCGAGCCGAGCGAGACGGTCGCGCCCTCGCCGCTCCCGAAACTGGTCGCCGTCTCTTCGACATCGATGTCGCGTTCGAGGACGGCGATTCGGGCGTCCGACAGAACACCTTCGACGGACGGCGTCCAGTCGAACGAGAGCCGGCTCTTCTCGCTCGTCTCGTGGGCACCCGGTCGTCGTCGAACGACGTGGCCGCGGACGAGTGCTACCCCGTCGCCGGCGCGCGTTCGCACGCTGACGTCGTCGGTGTCGAACCACTGCCCCTCCGTCGACCCCGCGAGCTCGGCGACCGCCGTCGAGACGACGTCGGCGTACGCGTCCCGACGAGACCGCGAGAGGTCGGTCGTCATGGCCGTGTCGGCGACCTCGCGAAGGCGGTCGCGGTCGGCGGCGGTAATCGGGCGCGCGAGGTCGTCGAGTACCTTCCCCGCCCGGTTCGCGGCCATCGCGTATCCGACCGTCAACGTGCCCTCGTGAAGGCCCGACTCGCTGAGTCGAGCACCTTCCTCGACGAGTCCGGCGGCGAGGAGCGCGGCGGTCGTGGTCCCGTCGTGGAGCCCGCGCCGGACGGAGTCGAGCCCGTCGACGAACAGCGCGGCAATCGGGTGAACGAACCCGTCACCGCGTTCGATCGCGTCGAGGAGTCGACCCGCATCGGCCGTCACGACGGTCTCGGGCACCTGTTGCCCGTCGACCGTCTGCACGAGAGACGTGGACCCTCGGGGGCCGTAGGTCGAAGCGAGGAGAGACTCGACCGCACGGGTCGCCCCGACGACGTACGCTCGCGCCGCCTCGTCGCGGGCGAGCCAATCGCCCGTCTCCGCGTTCGTGTCGTGAGCCATAGTTTGGCGGAGCGTACCACAGTATATAAATCTATGTTCTGTTCGATTGCTGTCACCTCAACTGCTAAGTGGACGGGGCGAGATTCGTGATACCACATGCCACAAACTATCGGGTTCGTCGGCGTCGGAATCATGGGAAAACCGATGGCGGAGAACGTCCTCGATGCGGGGTTCGACGTCGTCGTTCACAACCGCTCGCGGGAGGCGGTCGACTCGTTAGCCGAGTTGGGGGCGACGGCCGCGTCGGCTCCGTCCGCCGTCGCCTCCCAAGCGGATGTCGTCGTCACCGTCCTTCCGGACACCGAGGCGGTCGAGGAGGTCGTGTACGGTGACGGCGGGTTGGCCGACGGCTTCGACAGCGGTGACGTGCTCATCGACATGTCCACAATCTCGCCCGTCGCCACAGAGCGGCTCTCCGAGGAGCTCGAAGCGGGGGGCGTCTCGATGCTCGACGCACCAGTCAGCGGCGGCGAAGAGGGGGCCAGAGACGGGACGCTCTCGATAATGGTCGGCGGCTCGCGCGAGACGTTCGACGCGCACGCGTCCCTCTTCGACGCGATGGGTTCGACCGTCACCTACTGCGGCGACGCCGGCGCCGGACAGATTACCAAGGCGTGTAATCAAATCGTCGTCGGGTGTACGCTTCAGGCGGTTTCCGAGGCGCTGGTGTTGGCGCAGCGGGCGGGTGCCGACCTCGAAGCCGTCGTCGACGCGATCAGTGGCGGTGCCGCCGGCTGTTGGGCGCTCCGCGAGCGAGCGCCGCGGGTCATCCGCGGGAACTTCGACCCGGGGTTCTTCGCCTCGTACCAGTACAAAGACCTCAAGATCGCGACGGCGGCCGGAGAGGAGTACGGCTCGCCGATGCCCGCGACGTCCGTCGTCCACGAGGCGTACAAGGCGATGGAGACCTCCGGGTACGGTCGCGACGACCACTCTGCGGTCATCAAAATCCTCGAAGATACGGTCGGCGAGACCGCGCGCATCGAGTAGCCCGAACCGGACGAGCGCCGTTCCGCGGAATTCGTACGACAGCATCGAACAGCGCCCGTCCGTCGGTGCAGATGCTGTGGATTCGACCACGGCGGTCCGGCGAAACCGCCGCCCTCTCGGTCGGTGTCCCTCGGATGGGTGAACGCGTTCGAACGGCGATTCTGAGTCGCCTTCGCAGGTCCGTCTGCGTCCGTCCGCCCGGTTCCGTTTACCGATGATGAACGTGAGTATTGACAACACCCCACAGAGGAGAGCGTCAACCCACAGATTACGATTAGAAAACAAGTGTACATTCGATGAATTTGTCCGACCGACCGCATGATCTATAATTATGAACTAAAGTAACACATGACAATCGTTCATTACCAACTACCGCCGCCCCAGCATATGTATTCACAATTACATTTACAAATATATGTTTGTAATGGTAATGGAGATACACCGCTGAGCGTGCGTATCGGCGTCTCACAGGGCTGATTCGGGTTTTCGTGCGGCGATAGTAAACGGCGGGGCGGAAATCGAATATCACAGGACGGACGCTGGGAGCCCTCTCGTCCCGCGTTCGAAGGAGTGTTCATCGTGGGACTGCCGGTGTCGACGCCCGGGGTCACGTGGCTTCGAACGCAGTTTCTCTCGAAGGGCGAACACGACGTGAGTTTCGGGAAAACCGAGTGCCGGGGGCGTGAGAGCATTTATTAGGTGCCCCTGTGTGAGCCGACGTATGGCACCGACTATCACGAAAATCGAGTCGACGGAATTCAGCTACACGCTCGACGACGTTGGCACGGACGGCCACGGGTTCAACCTCGTCTACGCCCCCGGTGAGACGACCGAGCGAAAACTGTTCGCGCTCCAGATACACACGGACGAGGGAATCACCGGCGAGTACGTCGGCGGGAACTCGCCGGGCGCGGCGCAGATCAACACGTTCGCGAACTACCTCGTCGGGAAGAACCCCCTCGAACGAGAGCGCCACTGGAGCGAGGTCAAGCGGGCGCTCCGAAAGTACGACCGGATGGGAATCGGCCCGGTCGATATCGCGCTGTGGGACTTCGCCGGGAAGTACTACGACGCGCCGATTCACGAACTCCTCGGGACGTATCGGACCCGACTCCCCACGTACGCGTCGACGTATCACGCCGACGAGGCGGGCGGTCTCGACTCGCCCGAGGCCTACGCCGACTTCGCCGAGGAGTGTCGTGACGCCGGGTTCCCCGGGTTCAAGATTCACGGCTGGGGCGGGGGCGACGACGCCCGAGACGTGCGCCGAGAGGTCGAGACGGTCCGGGCGGTGGGCGAACGCGTCGGCGACGAGATGGACCTGATGGTCGACCCCGCGTGCGAACTGGCGACGTTCGCCGACGCGTTGAAAGTCGGTCGCGCGTGCGACGAGTACGACTACCTCTGGCTCGAAGACCCCTATCGGGACGGCGGCATCTCCCAGCACGGCCACCAGAAGCTCCGCGAACTCATCGACACGCCGCTGCTCCAGACCGAGCACGTCCGCGGGCTCGAACCGCACACGGACTTCGTCGCCAGCGGGGCGACCGACTTCGTCCGCGCGGACCCCGAGTACGACGGCGGTATCACCGGCGCGATGAAAATCGTCCGCGTCGCCGAGGGCTTCGGCCTCGACGTGGAGTTCCACGCCCCCGGCCCCGCACAGAGACACTGCATGGCGGCGGCCCGGAACGCGAACTACTACGAACTCGCGCTCGTCCACCCGCTCGCAAACAACACCCAGCCACCGGTCTACCGCGGTGACTACTCGGACATGTTCGACACCATCGACGAACGCGGGACCGTTCCCGTCCCCGACGGCCCGGGCCTCGGCGTCGACTACGACTGGGAGTACGTCGAAGCGAACGCGACCGGCAGTGTGCACACCTACGAGTAACCATGACCTACAGGGCCGGAATCATCGGAACCGGAGGCATCGCTGGCATGGGAATCCTCGGGATGCACGACGAGTCGCAGATCGGGAAAGCGAAAGTGCGTGCGAGTCACGCCGGCGGGTACGACGAGACCGATGACATCGAACTCGTCGCGGTGGCCGACGTCGACGAGACGAAGCTCGGTCGCTTCGGCGAGGCGTGGGACATCCCCGAGGAGGGGCGGTACGTCGGCCACGAAGCGATGCTGGCGAACGAAGACCTCGACGTCGTCTCCGTCTGTACGCCCTCGTATCTCCACGCCGACCACGTCGTCGACGCGGCACACTCGGCGGCCGACCCGGACGTCGTCTGGTGCGAGAAGCCGATTGCCTCGGCCGTCTCCGACGCGGAGGAGATGGTCGCCGCCTGTGACGAGACGGACACCGAACTCGTCGTGAACCACTCGTTTCGGTTCACCGACAAACTGCGTCGCCTCCGCGACCTCCTCGTCGAAGAAGAGCTTCTGGGCGACGTTCGGTCGGTGGCGACGCAGTTCCGCATGGAGCTCATGCGTAACTCCACTCACCTCCTCGACACGCTGGTCTTCCTCCTCGACGCCCGCGCCGACCGGGTCGCCGGCTACATCAACGGGGAGAACGAGGCCGTCGAGTCGCTCGACGCGGCGGCCGACATCGACGACGCCGGCGGTGGGGGGTTCGTCGTCATGGACGACGGGACGTTCGTCACCGTCGACTGTACCGTCCCGCGCGAGATTTCGTCGATGACGCTCCAGTTCGTCGGCACCGAGGGGAAACTGTACATGAACAACGACGACGGGGAGTGGCGCTACTGGCGGCTCGAAGACGGAGAGCACGTCGAGACCGACCTCCCCGGTATCGACGGCGCGTGGACTTGGGACGAAGACTACCGCAACGCGTTCCCGAACGCGGCGAGACGCATCGAATCGATGCTCCGCGGCGACGCGGAGAACCCGTCGACGGGCGGGGAGGCGACGCGGTCGCTGGAGATTATCGTCGCGCTGTACGTCTCCGAGTTCACGGGCGGTCAGGTGAGCGTTCCCCTGGAACGGCCACTGCGCGACGTCGAAATCACGTCGTGGTGAGCGTCGGCCAGTCGGGTTCGGCGGGGGTCGTCGCGGTCACCGTCGACATCAGCGGTGACGGCTGACGTCGGCGGCCACCCGAATCGCGTCGACCATGCTCGTCTCGCTGGCGACTCCCTCGCCGGCGATGTCGAAGGCGGTCCCGTGGTCCACGCTGGTTCGGACGATGGGCAACCCGACGGTCATGTTGACGCCGCTGACGCCCCCCGCCGCGTCGAACCCGAGCATCTTCAACGGGATGTGACCCTGGTCGTGATACATCGAGACGACGCAGTCGAACTCGCCTCGGGCGGCGCGGACGTACGCGGTGTCCGGGGATATCGGTCCGGTCGCGTCGATGCCGTCTTCGTTGGCACGCTCGACCGCGGGCACGATCTCGTCGTCGTCCTCGTCGCCGAGGAGGCCGCCGTCGCCGGCGTGCGGGTTCAACCCAGCGACGGCGACGCGGGGGGACTCGATACCGAGGTTCCGGAGCGCGTCGTCGGTCACGCGGACGGTTTCGAGGACGTTCTCCGTCGTCACGAGCTCGCACGCCTCGCGGAGCGGGACGTGCGTGCTGACGTGGGTCACGCGCAGGTCGTCCTCGATGAGCATCATCGAGTAGTTCTCCGTGTCGGTCCGCGCGGCGAGGAGCCCGGTGTGGCCCGCGTGCTCGCTGCCCGCCATCCGCGTCGCCTGCTTGTTGATGGGGGCCGTGGCGACTGCGTCTATCTCCCCGTCGACCGCGAGGTCGATGGCGCGTTCGACGTACGCGAGACTCGCGGCACCGTACTCCTCGCGGAGTTCGCCGTGGACGAGGTCGTCGACGTTGTCGCAATCGAGGACCGACAGCGCGGTCGGGTCGTCGTCGACGGCGTCGACGGAGTCGACCGCCCGCACGTCGAACTCCGCGTCGCAGGCGTCTCTCGCGCGGCGCATCACGCCGAGGTCGCCGACGACGACCACGCGCGCGAACTCCGTCACGGACGGGAACGCTTTGACGGCGACTTCCGAACCGATACCCGCGGGGTCGCCCATCGTCACGGCGATTAAGGGGTTACTCGTGCTCATCGTCCCCACTCAAACGGGCGATGCACTTACGTATTGCCCCGGGGGTGCCGAACGCGCCGGCCTTCGTCACGACCGGGACGCCGTCGGCGACCCCGCCCGACAGACGGCCGAGCGGAATCCCCTCTTCGATGGCCGTCCCGGAGAGGAACACACCAGTCGCGTCCAGCGACTCGAAGGCGTCGGCGGCCACCGCGCCGCCGGTCACGAACATCGACCCCGGCGTCGGGGGTTCCCCCGGCCCAGAGCCGTTCGACGGTCGAACCCAGCGTCTCGGCCACCCGAGCGCGGACGGTCTGGTCATCGACGCCGAGCCGTCGGCCCGCGTCGAGCGCGCGGCTCGGGGCGTCTTCGTCGGGCGCGGAGACCAACACCGCGACCCCGCGGTCCGCGAGGCGTTCCGAGCAGGCCGCGGCGGCGTCGGCACTCGCGCTGGCCGGGTTCTCGACGGCCCTCCCGAGGTCCAGCGGGACGACCGACTCCGCCGGGAGCGCGTCGAGTTGGTCGAGCGTCGCCGGGTTCGTGCTCCCGACGACACAGAGGACCGTTCGGTCTCGCGTGGGAACCGACGCCGGCCCGGCACCGCGGGGAGGCGGCGTCTCGACGTATCTCGCGAGCCCCGCGCTCCCGACGTAGACGACGTTCAGTCCCGAGCGTGCCGCGCCGTCCGCGAGGGCTTCGAGGTGCCGTTCGTGCGACGCGTCGGCGACGACGATGCCACGACCGGCCCGCGCCCGGTCCCGTAACGCGTCCGCGACGGCCGCCGGTCCCGTTGCCACGCGGTTCACCGGCAACCGAGAGACGGGGGAGGACGATTCGGCGTACCGCGTTGGGATGTGCGACGTCTCGACGGGTTTGTCCGGGTCGTCGCCGGCGGCGGTCTCCGCGACCGGAGTGCCGTCGACGAGATGGTAGCCCTCGACGGTCGTCCGCCCGTTTCTCGGGGAAGCGGGTGCCACGAGCGCGAGGTCCGCCGCCGTCGCGTCGAGCACGGCGTCGGTCTCTCTCACGAGGTTCCCCCTGAGCGTCGAATCGACCTTCTTGTAGACGAACGAGTGGTCACCGGGACCGACGGCGTCGAGGACCGCCGCCGCCGCCCTCGACGGGTCGGCGTACCGGCTGTCCGTATCGACGACCCGGACGTCCGTCTCGGAACGCGGGTTTTCCGACGGCGCGGGCGACGCCGAGACGAGCGTTCGGAGTCCGCGAGCGGCGAACTCGTGACCCGTGTCCGTCGCCCCGGTGAGGTCGTCCGCGATGACGAGTCCGGACGGAAGCATACACGTGGAGACGGGAGGACTACTACTAAAACCCCTCCCCCGCCAGCGAAAAGACTAACACGGTGCTAGCCATGAATTGTGAACATGGGACATACGTTCGAAGGATACCGACGGTCGAACGGCCGGGTCGGTGTCCGAAACCACGTCGCCGTCGTTCCGACGTCGGTCGCGGCGTCTTCGGTCGCGTCCGCCATCGCAGACGAGGCGGGGGCGTGGGCGCGGGCGACGCCGCACCAACTCGGAACGAGCCAGCCCGACCCGGCGCGACGACAGACCGAGCGCGTCCTCGTCGGAACCGGCCGAAACCCGAACGTCGGAGCCGCGCTCGTCGTCGAACTCGGAACGGAGGACATCGACGCCGAGGCGGTTGCGGACGACATCGCAACCGCGGGGAAGGCGACGGAGACGCTCACCATCAGGGAGGCGGGCGGAACCGCGAACGCGCTGTCGGAAGGTGCGGACCGCCTCGGCCGACTGAAAGCGGAGGCGGACCGCGCGAGGCGCGAAGAGGCCGACGTCTCCGAACTCGTCTTCGGGGTCGAATGCGGTGGGAGCGACGCGACGAGCGGAATCGCCGCCAACCCCGCCGTCGGTGCCGCGTGCGACCGCCTCGTCGAGGCGGGCGGGACCGCCTCGTTCAGCGAGACGCCGGAGTTCATCGGCGCGGAACACATCCTCGCCGACCGATGCGTCACAGAAGAGACGCGGGAGCGTATCTTGGAACGCGTCGAGGCGCGCGAGGGGATGGCCGAGTTGATGGGCGTCGACCTCCGCGGCGCACAGCCGACGCCCGGAAATCAGGAGGGCGGGCTGACAACTATCGAAGAAAAGAGCCTTGGAGCCATCTCCAAGGGCGGGACGTCGCCGATTCGCGGCATCGTCGACTACGGCGACGAACTGCCGACGAACGGCGGACTCGTCCTCATGGACACGCCGGGGTACGACGTCGAGAGCGTCGTCGGAAAGGTCGCCGGCGGTGCGCAGGTCGTCGCGTTCACGACCGGCCGGGGGAGCACGACCGGGAACCCCCTCGCGCCCGTCATCAAGGTGACCGGAAACCCGAAGACGTGGGACCGGATGTCGAACAACATCGACGTGAACGCGGGGACGGTCTTCGACGGCGAGTCGATAGACTCGGTCGGTGCCCGCATCTTCGAGACGCTCGTCGAGGTGGCGAACGGCCGCCGCACTGAGGCCGAACACCGCCGACTGGAGGAGTTCGCGATAAACGAGATACAGCCGGAAGAGCTGACCGCGGAGGTCAGCGGATGAAGGGTCGTGTCTTGGACGACGCCCTCCTCCGACTGAGCGCGTCAGACAACGTGGGAACGACGGTCGACGACCTCGACGCGGACACCGAAATCGAGACCGACGACCGAACTGTCGTCCTCGCGGAGGACGTTCCGTTCGGGCACAAGGTCGCGCTCGAACCGGTGGACTCGGGCGGCGAAATCCGGAAGTACGGCGAGGTCATCGGAGCGGCGACGCAGGCGATAGCGGTCGGCGAGTGGGTCCACACCCACAACTGCGAGAGTACGCGCGGCCGCGGTGACCGGGCGGCCGGGAGAGGTGAGTCGGCATGAGCACTCCGAGAATCTCCGGTCGGACGTTCGAGGGGACGCCGCGAGCGGACGGAACGGTCGGTGTCCGCGACAACGTCTTGGTTCTCCCGTCGGTCATCTGTTCGCACATCGTCGCCGAGCGAATCGCCGCGCGCGTGGACGGAGCCGTGGCGACCCCGCACGACCACGGCTGCGCCCAGCTCGGTGCCGACAACGAACAGACTCGCCGGACGCTCCTGTCGATAGCGCAGAACCCGAACGTCGCCGGAACGGTCGTGGTCGGACTCGGGTGTGAGGAAGTCCAGAGCGCCGAGGTGGCGACCGCGCTCGAATCCCGCGGCGTCGCCGTCCGCGAACTGTCCATTCAGGGCGTCGGCGGGACCGACGAGTGCGTCGAACGAGGCGTCGACGCCGCGACCGAACTCGCCCGGTCGCGGCGCACGTCACAGACGGTCGCCGACCTCAGCGACCTGACGCTCGGCGTCGTTTCGAGCGACCTCGACGCGTCCACGATAGAGTCGGCCGACCCGCTCGTGGGCCACGTCGCCGACGAGATCGTCGACGCCGGGGGTCGCGTGGTCGCCGCCGGTAACGAGCGTCTGGTCGCCAACCCGGACGAGGCGCGCGACGCCGCAACTGACGAGGCACGGGATTCGATGGACGCCCTCCTCGACAGACACGAGGGCCACCCGGCGCGCGCGACTCGCGTCGGCCGGTTCGCCCGCGACCGCCCGTTCGAGGACGTCACGCGAGCGTGGGGGGGAAACGCCGTCTCCGAAGTGCTCCCGTACGGTGAGCGCGCGACCCTCTCGGCGGGCCTCGCCGCCGTCGACGCACCGTCTCGGTTCGCCGAGGCGACGACGGCGCTCGCCGCAGCGGGCGCGAACGTCGTCGTTCACGTCACCGGCGACGGAATCCTCTCCGGGCACCCGCTCGTCCCGGTCGTCAAGGTGACAGGCGACCCGGGGACCGCGGCGGCGCTCCCGAACGATATCGACCTCTCGGCGCGGCGCGACGCGCCGGGCGACTTACTGGAGCGACTGGTCGCCGTCGCAAACGGCGAGGCGTGTCTCGCCGAGGGACACGGCCTGACAGAGTTCGCTATCACCCGCGTCGGCCCCTCTATGTGACGGCTCTGCTGAGTCACCGTGTTTTCGTTGTCGACGCCGCCAACCGGACGCCCAGCGCAGTTGCTCGGGGGAGTGCGTCGGTCGGCCGCGAGTTCGAGACAGAACGGGACGGCGACAGCGGCCGAAAGAGGGGGGAAACGAAGGTCGGTCGCGTGAATGTCCGGAAGGCACGCCTCTCGGCGTGCAGAACGCTACGAGTACGTCAGGTTGAGTTCGATGACGTTTGCGGCGCTCATGACCTGCTCCGGGACCACCGATTCGAACCGCTCTCCCTTCATCCGACTCGTCGGGCCGGAGACGCTCACGGCCCCGATGGCGTGACCGTCCGGGTTCTTGATGGGTGCCGCGATACACCGGAGGCCCGAGAGGCGTTCTCCCTTGTCGTAGGCGTATCCGCGTTCGCGAACCGCCGCGAGCTCTTCTTCGAGCGCCTCGCGCGAGGTGATGGTCGTCGCGGTCTGTGCCGGGAGGCCCCAGCGCTCGATGATCTCGTCGACTCGCTTCTCGGAGAGGTACGCGAGGATTGCCTTCCCGAGCGACGTACAGTGGAGCTTGACGCGCATGCCGGCGTGCGTATCGAGCGAGACCGCCCGTTCGCCCTTCGAGCGGAAGAGGTAGACGCCTTCGCCGTGTTCTTCGACGAGCAGGTTCGCGAGCTCGCCGGTCTGCTCGGCGAGTCCGTTCACCTCGGGCTTCGCCACCTCGTAAAGCGGCATCCGGTCTCGGGTGTGTTCGCCCAAGCTGAGGAACTTGAGGCCGATGCAGTACTTCCCGCCTCGCTGGACGACGTACTCGTGTTCTCGGAGCGTTCGGAGGTGACTGTACACCGTACTCTTCGGGAGGCCGAGTTCGGTGGCTAACTCCGTGACGCCAGCTGATTCCCGCGCTTTCAGCGCTTCGAGGATTTCGAGCGAGGTCCCCAACGCCCCGATCGTGTTTGCCATGTTCGTTCCCATTCTAGACACTGGTTAACATTCATCGTTAATAATTGTTGTTCACGATTGTCGGATATCCGTTCGTCATCGCTAGGGACTCGCGTCACTCGCCCGCGAACGGAGTCGGGACCATCGCGGTGAAAAGTCGATGTTTCGACGCCGGAGTTGTCGACGGCGAAACCGTTTTGCCAGGAGCGCGTGTCTCCCTCAGACATGCATCGCGTGAGATTCCGCGACCCGGCGGGGAGTGTCAGAACCGGCGAATGGACCGACGACGGAGTCTCGTTCGGTGGCAGAACGTTCGACCCGGCAGCGGTCGACATTCTCCCGCCGTGTGAGCCGAGTAAAATCGTATGCGTCGGTCTGAACTACGAGAAACACGCCGAGGAGACGGGGATGGACATCCCGGAGCGACCGCTGCTGTTCCTCAAGCCGCCGAACGCGCTCGCAGCGCACGGCGACGCGGTCACCCTTCCCGCCGGGAAAGAGCGCGTCGATTACGAAGCCGAACTGGGCGTCGTCATCGGCGAGCAGTGCCGGAACGTCGAACCGGGCGACGCGATGGACGTGGTCGCCGGGTTCACGTGTCTGAACGACATCTCGAACCGAGACGACCAAGAGGTCGAACAGAACTGGATTCGCGGCAAGGCGTTCGACAACAGCGCACCGCTCGGGCCCGTCGTCTCGACCCCCGACGAGGTCCCGGCAGACGCGAGCATCGAACTCAGAGTCAACGGAGAGACGAGACAGGACTCCTCGCGGGCCGAGTTCATCTTCACGATTCCAGAACTGATCGCAGAGATTACGACGTACATGACGCTCGAACCGGGGGACGTGATCTCCACCGGGACCCCCGAAGGCATCGGTCCGCTCTCCGACGGCGACCGCGTCGAAGTCGATATCGAGGGTATTCGAACGCTGGAGCATACCGTCCGGTCCGACTGACCGGAAAACGGGGGTTCCGCCCAAAGGTTCATGTGCAACGATAACACATGGTGTGTTGTACGGGAGGAAGAGGCGGCACATCAGACTATCAGCCATCGGTCGCGTGACTAACTGTGACACCGCCGCAACCAACCCGTCTCTTCTTTCCGTCATTTCCGGCCCATCCATATCGTGAGCGAACCCCTCGTCCACTCGCGGCGATGCGGAAACCACGTCCCTCAGTAACAATTATGTAGTAGTGGGCGTTCCGTCTTTTCATGCGCTACCACGCACTTGCGGGGACAGAGCGTTCAGCACTCGCTGCGTCCGACGGCGACGACGTCTACGATCTCACCAGTGCGAACCCCAACGTAGAGACCTTCTCCGATCTCGCTCGGGCGGCAAACATCACTGAGCAGACTATCGACGACGTCGCCGAGGGGCTCATCGACGACGCGGAGCGACTCTCTTCCGACTATCTCGACGAGCGAATCGGGCGTCCGGTGGCTCCCGACGAGGTGTGGGCCACGGGCGTCACGTACCACATCAGCGAGCAGGCGCGAAAGGCCGAAAGCGGGACACCGGACGTCTACCTCGACGTTTACGAGGGGGACCGTCCCGAAATCTTCTTCAAGGCGACGGAGAGCAGGACGGTCGGTCCACGGGAGACAGTGGGTGTCCGGGGCGACTCCACGTGGAACGTCCCAGAGCCCGAACTCGCGGTGGTCCTCTACCGGGGTGAGATAGTCGGCTACACTGTCGGCAACGACGTGAGCAGTCGTTCCATCGAGGGCGAGAACCCGCTGTACCTGCCGCAAGCGAAGATATACGACCGCTGTTGTTCAATCGGACCGTGCGTCGCGTCCACCGAGTCGGTGAGCGACCCGCACGGGCTCGAAATGTCGATGCGCATCGAACGCGACGGGACCGTTCTCTACGGAGAGTCGACCTCGACGTCGGAGATGGTGAAGTCGTGCGAGGAACTCGTCTCGTACTTCACTCGACACAACGTCGTCCCCGAGATGGCGGTCTTGTTGACCGGGACGGCACTCGTCCCCGACGAGGGATTCTCCCTCGAACCCGGCGACCACGTCGGCATCGAAATCGACGACATCGGCGTCCTCGAAAACACGGTCACGACTGTCTAACGCCGATCGGTACGAGAGCGCCCGACCGAGCGACCCGTCCCGTGGCGGTCTCGGCTTCGAATCACTCCATCTCCCGAGTCCAGTTCACTATGACCGGATGGTCCGACCCGCGAACGTGACGAGCGGGTGTCGAATCGGTTCGATATCGACCTCTCGACCCGCACGTTCTACGAACTCTATCCGAGAAACCGCCGGCACGCAGCTCTCCGTTCGCTATCGTCGCACAGCGTCGAGAGATTCGTATTACATCTATAGTATCGTAACGGTCGGTTGCTAATCCGGCCGAATCGACCGACTGACGCGGGGTCCCGTTCGACGCGGTGAAGTGAAGCAATCGACGTCGCGTTCACCATCGTCGAACAGACTGCCACCAATCGGGTCGAGTCGGTGGACGCCGCGACGTTCGAAAGTATCCGACACGTATTTCAGAGCACTCCGTGAATGACAATCAATGACATACTCACGTGGGTCGGAGCTATCCACGGTCTACGACCGGGCGCGAACGAGCGGGTACGGGTTCGTCGCGAGCAACATCACGGAGACGAACATCCTGACCGGACTCGTCCGCGGCGCGGAGCGTGCCGATTCGGACCTCGTCGTTCAGGTGAAACGCGACACCGCCGCGTTCGCCGGGAACGGCGACCCCGACACGGGGTTAGATATCCTGGCGACGCACGTCGAGAAGCTCGGCGAAGACGCCGACGTCGGCGTGTTTCTCAACGTCGACCACGTCCCCGCAGACGACCGCGCGTTCCTCGAATCGTGCGTCGCCTCCGGGGTCCCCTCCTCGCTGATGGTCGACGCCTCGCACGAGCCGTTCGAAGCGAACGTCTCGCGCACCCGCGAGGTGGTCGAGATGGTTCGAAACCGCGAACAGGACATGCTCGTCGAGGCCGAACTCGGCATGATCAAAGGGCTCGAAGGCGGCGTCGAGACGACCGAAGCGTACTACACCGACCCCGAACAGGCCGTCGAGTTCATCGAGAGGACGGGGGTCGACCTCCTCGCAATCTCCATCGGGACGGAACACGGCGTTTCGAAGGGCCGCGACCTCGAACTCCGCCCGGACATCGCACGCGACGTGGGGCAGGCCCTGGTGGACCACGGTCTCGATACGCCGCTCGTCGTTCACGGGTCGTCCGGACTGTCCGACAGTCAGGTCCGAGAGCTCCTCTCGACCGGGGTGTGTAAGCTGAACAAGAACACCAGATATCAGTACGAGTTCGCCAGGACGGCCTGCGAGTTCTATCGGGACCACGAGTCGAGCATCCTCCCCCCCGAGGGCGTCGACGACGACCGACAGGGGTTCTTCGGCGACGCGGAGTGGTCGCCGGACAAACGCGACTTCACGCCCCACCGAGTCTGCCGGGACGTTCAGGACCGAATCGCCGACGTGATGACGGAGGTCGCCGCG
This sequence comes from Haloferax sp. KTX1, assembly GCF_902410085.1. Classification (NCBI taxonomy): domain Archaea; kingdom Methanobacteriati; phylum Methanobacteriota; class Halobacteria; order Halobacteriales; family Haloferacaceae; genus Haloferax; species Haloferax sp. KTX1. The sequence goes on from NZ_CABPRH010000018.1 coordinate 21,600, forward strand.
CTCTCCGGGAGCGCCGGTGAGAGCCTGTACGTGTGACAGATGACGACGACTGACGACCCACTCCTCCTCGGAGTCGACGCGGGGTTGACGAACGTCAAAGCCGCGGTGTTCGATACCGACGGGAGAGAGCGGGCGGTCGCGGTTCGGCCGACGCCGAACGAGCGCCCCCGCGCCGGCCGCGTCGAGCGCGACCTCTCGGCGTTCTGGGACGTGACGTGTGAGACGATTCGAGCGGTCCTCGGCGAGTCCACCGTCGAGGCGGATGCCATCGCCGGGGTCGGCGTCTCCGGCCACGGACACGGACTGTACGCCCTCGACGACCGCGGACAGCCGGTCAGAGACGGTATCACGTCCTTGGATAGCCGCGCGAGCGACGTCGTCGAGGCGTGGGACGAACGCGGCCGCTCGGAAGCGGTTCGCGCGATTACGGGGTACGACCCGTTCGTCGCCGACCCGTTGAGCATCCTCGGGTGGATTCGGCAGGAAGAACCGGCGGTCTACGACGCCATCGACCGGCTCCTGTTCTGCAAGGACTACCTCAAATACCGGCTCACGGACGTCGTCTGTACGGACGAGATGGAAGCGAGCGTCTTCTACGACATCGACGATGAGGCGTACTCGTCGGAGCTGTTCGACACGCTCGGACTCGGCGACTGCGCTGACGCGCTGCCGCCCGTCGTCCCGAGTACGGCGGTCTGTGGCGAGGTGACGGCGGCGGCGGCCGGCGAGACCGGGCTCGAAGCCGGGACGCCCGTCGCGTCCGGCCTTCACGACGTCGGCGCTGTCGCGCTCGGGTCGGGCGCGTTCCGACCGGGGCAGGGGTCGCTCATCGTCGGCACGTGGGGACAGAGCATCTACGTCTCCGCCGACCCGAACACAGCCGACGGCGGGGGGCTGAGTCGGCGCTACCTCGGGGACGCGTGGCTCCAGTACCGCGGAACACGGTCCGCCGCGGCCGCGGTCGACTGGTTCACTCGGGAGTGCTGTCGCGATTGGGACGACGAGGCGGCGTCCGACGCCGCGTTCTACGCCAGACTGAACGAGGCGGTTGCGGAGGTCCCAATCGGCTCGAACGGGCTCGTGTTCCTCCCGAACCTTCAGGGGTCGACCGACGACCCGGACGAACGCGGCGCGTTCGTCGGCCTGACTATCGAACACGACCGGGCCGCGATGGTACGGTCGATATACGAGGGCGTCGCCCTCTCGTTGAGCGACCGATTGCTGGAGCTCGCGTCCGAAGACGGACTCACCGACGTTCGCCTCGGCGGGGGCGGCGCAAAGAGCGCCGTGTGGTCCCAGATGTTCGCCGACGTGCTCGGCGAACGGGTCGCCGTCCCGACGGGTCAGGAGGCGGGTGCCCGAGGTGTCGCCATCTGCGCCGGTCTCGCCGTCGGCCTGTACGACGACGTCGAATCCGCCGTCGAACGCGTCGTCGGGGTCGAACGCCGGCACGACCCGACGCCGGCGCACACTGACGCGTACCGGGAGGTCCACGACGCGTACCGACTGGCCGCCGAGGGGACCGCCGCCACGTGGGAAAAATTAACGTCGATTGAGCGGGAGACCGAAACGAATGACGATTGAAACCGTGCTCCTCTGCGGAGACCCGCAACAGCCGAGCGAGTACATGTACGAGGCGGCGTCGTTCCTCGAATCCGAAGGCGTGTCGCTCTCCCGTATCGACTGGAAAGCCGACGTCTCCGCGGAACGGTTTCGAGAAGTCACGATGGAGATGGAGTCGAGGGGGCCGTCCGCTTACGACACGTCGAGTATCGAGGAGCACCTCGACGGCGTGGACGCTCTCGTCGTTCACAAAGCGCCGGTCTCCGCGTCGGTAATCGAAGCGGGCGACTCGCTGCAGGTCGTCGGGGCCGCACGGGGAGGCGTCGAGAACGTCGATATCGAGACCGCCGAAACGAACGACGTCGCCGTCCTCCACGCGCCCGGACGGAACAAGAACGCGGTCTCCGACTACGCCGTCAGCCTCTTGCTCGCGAAGGTCCGCGAGATTCCGCACCACACGAGCGCGCTCCACGCCGGCGAGTGGAGCCAAGAGTTCGACCCGGACCGGTTACCCCGCGACGTCGAGGCGATGACCATCGGTATCGTCGGGTTCGGAAACATCGGTCAACAGGTCGCCCGGCGGCTCTCGGGGTTCGGCCCCGAACTCCTCGCGTACGACCCCTATCAGGACGAGTCGACGTTCGACGACGCCGGCGTCGAACGCGCGACGCTCGACGGCCTGCTCGAACGCGCGGACGCCGTGACGCTTCACGCGCGACTGACCGAGGAGACGCAAGGTCTGCTCGGCGGGGACGAGTTGGCTCGGATGAACCAGTCCGCGATACTCGTCAACTCCGCCCGCGGGGGGCTCGTGGACGAAGCCGCGCTCGTCGACGCGTTGCGAACGGGGTCGATTGCGGGGGCGGCGCTCGACGTCTTCGAGACCGAGCCCCTCCCGGAGGACCACCCGTTCCTCGAAATGGACAACGTCGTCCTCTCACCGCACACCGCGGGGTCGACGCGCGACGCCGTGACGAACGGCCCCCGGATGATTGCCGAGGGAATAGAGAGCCTCATCGGCGGCGCGGACCCCGACAACCGAATCGCCTGACTGAAGCCGGACAGGAACTGGGTTCGGCGTGTCGACGCTCGGGATTCCGCCGTACTCGCCCGTGTCGAACCGCCGCCTCTGGCGTCGGTACATCGGTCGAGAGCAGAGCGGTCACGGCGCGGACGTCCGGCCGTTACTCGACCGCCTCTAGCAGCCCCTTCAGATACCCCGTCGCGTACAGTCGCCCGAGCGTCATGTACCCCGGGTTCGAGTTCTCCTCGCCGGCCATCGTCGGGACGTGGTCGGGTCGGACCGGCCCCTCGAAGCCGATGTCGCGGTACGCTTGGACGCAGGCGCGCATGTCGGTCGGCCCCTCGTCGTGCCACGTCTCGACGAACCGCTCGCTCGTTCCCTCGACGTCGCGGAAATGCACGAAGTTGATTCGGTCGCCGAAGCGCCGAATCGTCTCCGGGACGTCCGCGCCCATCGCGGCGAAGTTCCCCTGACAGAAGGTGATTCCGTTGTGTTCGCTGTCGTACATCCCCATCACGCGCTCGTAGTGCTCCGGCGACGTGATGATTCGGTCGACCCCGCGGAGGTTCTCTATCGGCGGGTCGTCGGGGTGCAAGGCGAGTTTCACGCCCGCTTCCTCGGCGACCGGGACCACCTCGTTGAGGAAGTGTTCGAGAGCGTCCCACAACTCGTCTGCGCGTACGGGGGCGAGTTCCTGTTGGGGCGCGTCTTCCATGAACTCGTTGCTGTACGCCGTCGTCAGCGACCCGCCGCGGGCGGGGAGCGCCGTGGAGGTCCGCGCCCAGCGCTTGCCCGCCATCCAGTCGTAGGCGACGACCGGCACGCCGAGTGAACCGAGGTTTCTGAGGTACTGCTTGAACCGCTCTATCTCCTCGTCGCGACCGTCGCGCCCGAGTCGAGTGTCGTCGGATATCGGAACGCAGCCCTCGATGACCCCGACGTCGAGGCCGTAGTCACGGAACTCCCGAGTCAACGCGAGCAGTTCGTCGTACTGCCACGGTCGCGACCCGTCGCCGATTTCGAGCGTGTGGACGACGGCGGTGTCGACGCCGACCTGTTTCGCGAGGTCCCACCGTTCGTCGCGCTCCGGCGGTAGGATGAGTGATGGCTCCATATCACACGGTTTCGTTCGAGCGTTATCAGTGTTTCTCGTGCATCCACGGTCAGTGGTCGCCCGCTTCGAGGACGTCGTCGACGAACTGCCCGTCTTCGAACTCGACGGGGGCGGGCGCTTCGACGACGCGCAGGTCGTCGCGTTCGCGCGCCTCCTCGACGAGCGGTGCCGACACGGCGATGCGGTCGAGGCGCATCGTGTCGCGAATGCGGACGACGCGCGGCGCTTCGAGGGCACTCACGCCGACGGTGGACAGCGAGGCGATAAGACCGGCCCGGTCGGTTTCGACGGCCGGCGGAATCCGAGCGGCCCGCGGTGTGCTCGCGGTGAGCACGTTGACCAGCGTGTCGCCCCAGTTCAGTTCCTCGAACAGGTCCGCGTGGACGAAGTCCGCCGACCCGAGTCCCGAACCGTTCCCGTGGGAGGCCGGCGTCAGCCCGCGAACGAATATCCGTGTGATGTCCGGTTTCGGCGGGTCCGGTTCGAACCCGTACACGATTCGGCCGATGACGTTCGTGTCCATGCCCGCCCCGGAGACGTCCTTTCCCATCCGGTCGACCACGAGCACGTCGGCCTCGTCGAACGGGATGGTCGGGAGGCGCTCGTAGGCGAGTTCGAGGAATTCCGCCTCTCGGTCCAAGAACCCCGACGGCGGCACCCCCTCGATGAGCGCGGTGTCGTCGTGTTCGTCCTCGACGATGGCGATGCCGCCGGCAATCGGGAGGTTCTCGACGTGTAGACGCGCGATTTCGGGGAGCATCTCCCGGAAACTCCAGTCGGCGGCCCAGTCGTGTGCCGCTTTCGCGCCGCGCTGTTTGCCCATCCCGATGACGAGCATCTTCGAGAGCCCAGACTCCACGTCGCCCTGAAAGTCCGTGTGGGGCTTCACGCGGTTGACCGGGATTATCGCGTCCGCGGCCGCCGCGTTCGCGTCCGCGTGGACCTCGACGTCTCGGACGGGCGTCTTCCCGATGACGACCGTGTCCATCGTCGCTCGAATCTCACAGCCGATGCGCGCTTCGGTGACGCCGAGCGCTTCGAGCATCTCGCGTTGGCCCTCGGCGGTCGCGCCCCCGTGGCTCCCCATCGCCGGGACCACGAACGGCTCGTACCCGCGGTCGTCGAGCGCGTCGACGACGGCGCTAACGATGGTCGGGAGGTTTGCGATACCGCGACTCCCCACCCCGACGGCGACTTCGCCGCCGTCCGGCACCGCGTCGAAGTCGAGCGTTTCGACCGCATCGAACACGCTGTCTCGAAGCCCCGCTTTCGGAATCGGGTCCGTCTCCCACAACTGTTCGACGATTCCCATCTCCGGGACCGAGTCCATGCCGCTCACTTCGAGGACGGCTTCCTCGGAAATCGGGACTGGTCCGTCCCGCTGGGTGCCGGTGTCCGTCATGTGCTATACATTCGCACAATCTGAGAAAAGTCTGCCGCCGTCGGCCTCGACACCGAAGCGCGAACGCGTTGAGAACCGCCGCACAGCGTGGATGAACGCCACGGTTCCGGTCGGACTCGCGACGTTGTGCGGAGTCACCGCTGACGCCCGCGAGGGAGTTCGGCTGACCGCTCCGCGGGGGGAGCGTCCGAACCGGTCTACGTCATCCGTCCGGTGCGATGAGTTCGACCGGATGGACGACCTCCCGTTGGAACAGGTCGCCGAGTTGTTCGGTACAGGAGGTCCCGCTCGCGACGAGCGTGCGGTCGGTCGCGTCCGCGAACTGCGCTTCGAGATCCCCCCCGACGTCCATGCTGAGTTCGTAGTACTCGCTTTTGTAGCCGAAGCTCCCCGCCATCCCGCAGCACTCGACGTCCGAGGTGAGGAGGTCGAAGCCGAGTTCCGTCAAGACGGCTTCGGTGTACGTCTCGACGCCGAGGGTGCGTTGCTGGCAGTGGCTGTGGTACGCCAGCGGCTCCGACGGCTCGGCGAGCACGCCCGCGTCGGCCCCGGTGTTGAGCAAGCCGTAGACGTACTCCATGACGTCGTAGGAGTTCTCCGCGAGTCGCTCGTGTGTCTCCCCGTCGAGGAGCTTCCCGTACTCTCGGCGGAACGCGGCGAGGTCCGAGGGCTCGATGACCGCGACGTCGAACCCGTCGTCGATGTACGTCGTCAGGTCGGCGGCAACCGCGGACGCTCGCCGAGTTGCGGTCCGTATCATCCCCTGCGAGAGCGGTGCCCGGCCGCTCTCCTGCGGCGTGGCGAGTTCGACCTGCGCGCCCAGCGCTTCGAGCGTCCTCACCGTCGCCTTCCCCCGGTTCACGAGCACGTAATTGGTGTACGCGTCGGGGTAGACGACGACCTCGCGCCCGTCGTTGTCCGGCGAGCCGCGGGCGGCGAACCAGTCGGTGAGCGTCTCCCGCTCGAACGTCGGGAGGTCGCGCCGGGCGTCGACGCCGAACAACCGCTCCATCGCCGACCGCACCGGTCCGAGTTCCGCGAGTCGGTTCGAGAGCGGTGCCGTCGCCGACCCGACCCTCGCCAGCGTCCCGAAGTTCCCGAACAGGCGCTTCTGCGCGTCGAGCCCCCCCGGCTCCGCATCGGGAGTCAGCCCCTCGACGAGGAAGTCGAAGGCGCTTTCGACCGGTTCGCGGTTGATTCTGTCGCGGACGACCGTGTTTATCCACGGGATATCGATTTTGACGGGGCAGGCGTCCGCACAGCGCGAACACCCCGTACAGAAGTCGTTGAACGTCGCCGCCGAGTCCTGTCCGTGAACGCCGGCTTCCCACCCCGTCGCGATGCCGCCGGTGTAGGTCTCGCCGCCGAACGCGTGGCCGCCGACGTGCTGGAAGTTCGCACAGGAGTTCGCGCACGCCCCGCACCGGATGCAGTAGAGCGTCTCTTCGAGGTGGTCGTCTCCTCGCATCGCCATCCGACCGTTGTCGACGAGGACGAGGTGGAACTCCCTGTCGTCGTCGCCCGACCCGAGCGGTTCTGTCGGCCGAGAGAAGTCGATGGTCGGCGACTCCACGGGCGGGGTGAGCATCGTGACGTACTGGGAGATGGGCTGTCCCGTCGCCGCCTTCGCGATGAGTTCGACGAAGGGTTGAAGTTCGTCGGCGCTCGGGATGATTTTCTCGACGCCCGCGACCGCGACGTGCGTGTTGGGGGTCACCGCGGTCTTGCGGGCGTTCCCCTCGTTCGTGACGAGCGTAATCGTGCCCGAGTCCGCGAGGACGAAGTTCGCACCGGTCATCCCCACGTCTGCAGAACGAATGCGTTCCCCGAGATAGTCACGCGCGAACGCGGTGAGTTCTTCCGCCGTCTCGAACGGTTCGTCCGGGTCGAAGCGGTCGTTGAATAGTCGAGCGACGTCTTCTTGCGAGCGGTGGAGCGAGGGGCCGACGAGGTGCGACGGCGACTCGTCCGCGACCTGGAGGACGAACTCGCCGAGGTCGGTCTCCCAGACGTCGACGCCGACGTCTTCGAGGTGGTCGTTGACGTCCAACTCCTCGGTCGTCATCGACTTCGATTTCACCACGGTCTCGGCGTCTTCGCCGTCGACGACGCCTTCGATGTACCGATTGGCGTCCGCCGCGTCTTCGGCGACGTACAGCTCGCCGCCGTTCGCTTCGACGCTCTCGCGGAGCCGGTCGATGAGTTCCGGTAACCGGTCGATTGCGTCTTCCTTGATTCGGCGCGCCCGACCGCGGAGGTCCTCGTAGTCGTCGAAGCGCTCGGAGACTTCGTACCGGTCTTCGTTGAACACGGTCGTGTTCTCGCGAATCGCGCCGCCTTCGGTCTCCAGTAGGTGACGGATGTGCCTCGCTTTCTCCCGGCGGTCTTCGAGGCTCATAGTCCCTCCACGAGCACCACGCGCACCGTTTTCGGCCCGTGGACGCCGTTCACGAGTGCGCCCATATCGCCGGTCGCACTCGCCCCGGTGGCGAAGACGGCCGACTCGCCGTCGGAAAACCGTTCGGCGAGGTGCGGCATCGCCTCGGTCACGTCCGCGAGGACGTCGCTCTCGCGGACGACGCCGACGTGGGTCGGCGGGTAGAGCGAGACGGGTTCGTTCCCGGCGGCGTTCGACTCGACGACGAGCGTCCCGTACTGCGCGATGGCGCGCCCGACCGGCGTGACGCCGGTCTGCGCTTCGGTGAGGGCTCTCGGCGTGAGTTCCGTCGTTACGGGGGTGTCCGTCAGCGAGACGCCGTCGAACCCGAGCGGGGTTCCGACGGCCGGTTCGTCGACGACGCCCGCGAGCGTCTCGGCAAACGTCGCGGGGGTCGCACGCGTCAACTCCACGCCGACGACCGTGAGCGACCGTTCGAACGCCCCGATAGTACCGGTGGCCATGACAGTATCATGCGGGACGGAAATGATAATTGTTGGCATGGGTCTCGGAGACTCGTATCGGTTCTGGACGGTCGCGGCGGTCGGTGCGCACGACCGGCGTCGCCGACTGCTGTCGACGGCGCGTCCGTCGTCGCGGGGCGGGGTCCCGCCTATTCGTCGTCACCTTCCCACGGCGGTGTCGGTCGCGGCGGTGAGAACACCTCGATACCGACGGCGTCGACCTCGCCGCGGTTCTCAGCCGAGTGCGGGGTCGCACCGGGAATCACGTAGGAGGTGTTCGGCCCGACGAGGTACTCTTCCCCGTCGACCGTGAACAGCAACTCCCCCGACGACACCCATCCGATCTGTTCGTGTTCGTGGCTGTGCGTTCCGACGAGCGCGCCCGACTCGATACGGAAGTGTTGAACGCTGCCCCGACTCCCCGCTGCGAGTTGCGCGAGGTGGACGCCGTCCAGTATCTCTTCGCCGTCGTCCGTCATCGATTGCACGTCCATAGGGGCGTCTCGTACGGGAGCGACTTAACCAATCCCCTCGTGTTCGGCGCGTTCGGGTCGCGTTCGACACGACTGAACAGTCGCACGCTGCGACGCGACAGCGTCGATTGGGTTGCGTTCCCCGGATCACGAGAGCGAACCGTCGCTGTGGACGCTCAGCGCGGACGTCGCCCGCCACGCCGCGGTTTACTATCGTCGGACACAGGCCGGTCCGATTCCCAGCGCATTACACGGGTACGCCTGTCATATCGTCCTCGCGTCCTCGTGGCGACCATCGAATACGTTCACTCTCGTCGCACACCGACTCGTCGGGGCGCTCACTGCCACGGCGCGCCGTCGCGCTCGACGAATCGCGTGCGCCGTTCGATGTCGTCGATGCGGGCGATGGCTTCGTCGTCCAGTTCGAGCGCGGCGGCACCGAGATTGTCTTCGAGGTGGGCACGCGAGGTGGCTTTTGGAATCGCGACGACGTTCTCGTGGCTCGTCACCCACGCGAGAGACACCTGCGCGGGCGACGTCTCGTACTGGTCGGCGATATCACAGATAACCGAGTTCGTGAGAGCCGCGCCGCGTGCGAGCGGCGAGTACGCGACGAGCGTGTAACCGTGGCGCTGTGCGTCTTCGACGAGCTCTCGTTGCGGTAAAAACGGGTGCATCTCTACTTGGTGTGCGAAAAGCGGTGATTCGAGGACTCCGCGGGCCTCGTCGAGGAGGTCGACGTCGAAGTTCGAGACGCCGACGTTCCGCACGAGGCCCTCCTCGACGAGGTGTTCGAACGCGCCGAGCGTCTCCTCGGCCTCGTACTCCCCGACCGGCCAGTGGACGTAGAGGAGGTCGAGATAGTCGACGCCGAGTCGCTCCATGCTCGCTTCGGCCTCGTCGAGGACTTCGTCGTGGGTCATCCCACCGCTTATCGGGTGGACTTTCGTGGCGAGAAACAGCTCGTCGCGAGGCACGTCGGCGGACGCGATCCCGTCGCCGACGGCCGATTCGTTTCCGTAGTGTTCCGCGGTGTCGACGTGTCTGTACCCCAGTTCGAGGGCCGTCCTGACCGACCGGGCGCACTGCGCCGGGTCGTCGTTCTCCCACGTTCCGAGCCCGATCGGTGGCAGCGATGGTACCATACGACGTATCACCCGCATCTGCAAGTAAACTCTTTCGCCGTCGGCACGTCCACGACGCAGCGACCGGGACAACTCCGAACCGTTGCGCGTTCAGTCCCGACCCGTCTGACCCGAACTGCGTTCGTTCTCGTCTCCCCGCACGGGGGTAGATTGATACGATGGCGTACTGATGTATCGACCGATGACGAGTTCGACAGTCAGACTTCCGAGCGGAGACGACCTCCCGAAGGTCGGTCTCGGAACGTGGGACATCGATGGAGCGACCGTTCGCGCGTCTGTTCGCGCCGCGCTCGACGGCGACTACACTCACGTCGACACGGCCGAAGGGTATCGAAACGAGCGCGAAATCGGCGAGACGCTCGCGGACTACGACCGCGACGAGCTGTTTCTCACGTCGAAGGTACTGCCGGCGAATCTCAACTACGGGAGCGTCATCGAGTCGTGTGAGGACTCGCTCGACAGACTCGGCACCGACTATCTCGATTTGTATCTGATTCACTGGCCGAACCCGGCGATTTCGCTCCGAGAGACGCTCGACGCGATGAAGACGCTCTCCGACGACGGGAGGGTTCGCAACGTCGGCGTATCCAACTTCAGCGGCTATCAGCTCAGCAATGCGTTGCACGTCACCGACGTCCCCATCGCCGTCAATCAGATCGAGTTCCATCCCTGGTTCCAGCGGCGCGAATTGGTCGACTACTGCCAGTCGAACGGGGTGGCCGTCGAAGCGGCCGCACCGCTCGGGCGGACGGAGGTGCTCCAAGATTCGACGATTCAGGATATCGCAGCGACGTACGACAAATCGCCCGCGCAAATCGTCCTCAAGTGGGCCGTCGAGAAGGACGTCGTCGTCCTGCCGAAATCGAGTTCCGCGACGCACATCGCGGAGAACGGTACGCTGTTCGACTGGGAACTCGACGCGGAAGACCAACGGCGTATCGACGGGCTGGACCGGAACCGGCCGGTCTACGATACGCTCGAACAAGACTGGTCTCGGGAGGTATACGGGATTCCGGAGTAGTCGATTCGGGCTGTCGAAGGGGTTCGGGCCGCCGACGCGAGCGCGGAGTCCCCCGTTTGGCTGCGCTCTTTCCCGTGCCACCGTCAGAACTCGGTGATCACTGGAATGCCGACGGTGTCGAAGTCCGTCATCGAAGCCAGTATCTCGGGGGTCCGGTCGAGAGACACCGTCTCGGATATCACTGCCGACGGGTCGAGCCCGCCACGGTCCATCATTCTGAAGAGTTCGTCGTACCGCGGTCGAGGCATACCGACCGCGCCGATGAACTGGAGTTCGTTGAGTACCATCCGGTCCGTCGGGAGCGCGACCTCGCCGCCCTCCTCGTTCGACGTGAGGCCGACCTGCACGTGCTGGCCCCTCTTTCGAAGGCTCTTGACCGCGTTCTGGCACGTTTCAGCGATTCCGAGGGCGTCGACAGAGACGTGGGCACCGCCGTCCGTCAGCGCCCTCACCGCCGCCGGGACGTCGGCGACGTCGTTCGCATTGACCGTTTCGACAGCGCCCAGTTCGCTCGCAAACGACAGCTTCTCGTCGAAGAGGTCGACGGCGACGACGTTGGCACCGAGGGCGTCGGCGATGTGAACGGCGGACAGGCCGACACCACCGCATCCGTAGACGACCACCCAATCGCCCGCGGTGACGTCTGCGCGGTGGACGAGGGCGTGAAACGAGGTCATGAACCGACAGCCGAGACCGGCCATCTCGACCGACGAGACGCTGTCCGGCAGGTGGACGACGTTGTAGTCCGCCCACGGCACGTGGAACCGTTCTCCGAAGGCGCCTTTCGATTCGGGTGCGAGTCCGAGCGGGACGCGGTTGTCGCAGACGTTCGAGCGACCCGACCGACAGGACGGACACGTCCCGTCACCGAGGTTGAAGGGGACCGTCACTCGGTCGCCTTCGCGGACGTGCTCGACCTCGCTGCCGACCTCGACGACGACACCGGCCGGTTCGTGGCCGAAAACGTGTCCGTCGTCGAAATCCCGGGACTCCCAGAGCGGGTCCCCCCGCCACGCGTGCCAGTCACTCCGGCAGATACCGCACGCTTCCGTCTCCACGACGACGCCCGTCTCGTCCAGTTCCGGTTCGTCAATCTCCCGGATTTCGAGCGGGCCGCCGGGAGTTGTGAAAGTTACTGCGCGCATCGTACCGTCGTGATTACCGGCAATCAGTATAGTTGTACGGGGACGCCCGCGCCGACCCACGAGCTCGCTAGCCGGGTTTCAACACAGAACACTCAGAATTAGATACTATATCTATATCTGATACTCTGGTGTCGAAATCGCTCGTCACCCGAAATCTCTCGAAGACGAGCGATAGCGAGGCGGGTGTAGTTCAAGGGGGATTCATCGGTGAAACCGCGATTCAAGCCAGTGAGGAGCAGTATCTCTCGCCCCCGAGGTCAATGCTGTCACGAACCACGCTTCGTGGACGGTGGTTTCCGAGAGGGGTTCACACGCAGACGAGATACCACCGTCGAGTCCCGTAAAAGCCCCTCAACGGCGGTATCGGTAGAACGGCGTCTCGTGAATGTGCCTGCGGCATCGCTTGTCCGAACGCGTCGGGAGAGAAATGAGCATCTAAATATCAGAACGATTCTGTTTTCAGAAACATATTTTTAATCGGATGATTACTCGCTCCCAGTCGGGGACCGTCGGTACGTCCCGCGGGCCGCGATAAGAGGGTTCGTGAGGAGGACGACGGAGGTTCGCGGTCAGTCGTCGTCGACGGCCGCCGCCGCTCGCAGCGTCTCGTCTCGGACCGGTCTACGGTTCGGACAGCAACAGCGCGGCCGCGCCCTCGCGGTGTTGGAGGTCAAGGCCCGCGAGGCGAGCGAACAGTTCACCGAGGCCGCGAACTCGCGCGTCTTCGACCGAGCCGCCGGCCCAGTCACGATTAAGTATCTTCCGTCGAACACTCACGGCGAACAGCTATGAGTGAGACGGTGAACGAGGTGGCCGTCCTGCACGTCGACGACGACGAATCCTTCGCGGAGTTGACGGCGGCGTTCCTCGAACGAGAGCACGACCGATTCCGGGTCGCGACCGAAACGTCGGTGGCGGCGGGACTGGACCGGCTTGCCGACGAGGAGTTCGACTGCGTCGTCTCGGACTACGACATGCCCAGCCTCGACGGTCTCGACTTCCTCGACGCCGTCCGCGAGAACGACCCCGAACTGCCGTTTATCCTCTACACGGGGAAAGGAAGCGAGGAGGTCGCGAGCGACGCCATCTCCGCGGGCGTCACCGACTACCTCCAGAAGGAACACGGGACCAGCCAGTACACCGTCCTCGCCAACCGCATCGAGAACGCGGTCGAGCAGTACCGCTCGCGGAGCGCTCTCAAGGCCAGCGAGCAACGGCTCTCGCTTTTCATCGAGCAGTCGCCCCTCGGCGTCATAGAGTACGACAGGGACTTCCGCATCGTCGGCGTCAACGAGCGCGCCGAGGGGATTCTCGGCTACTCCGAGGCGGAACTGCGCGACCGCACCTGGGAGGCCATCGTCACGGAGGACAGTTACGAGAACGTCGACACGGTCACGGACCAACTCGCCACGGACACCGGCGGCTACCACAGCGTCGACGAGAACGTCCGGAAGGACGGCGAACACATCCGCTGCGAGTGGCACAACCGCGTCGTCACCGACGACGACGGCGAGGTCGTCGCGGTCTTCTCGCTGTTTCAGGACGTGACCGAGCGCATCGAGCGCGAGGAACGACTCCGAGAGACGACGGCGCGGCTCACCGCGCTCTTCGAGGAGTCGCCCGACATGGTCAACGTCCACAACGTCGACGGCGACATCATCGACCCGAACCCCCAACTGTGCGAGGCGACCGGCTACAGCGCCGCGGAACTCACCGAGATGAAGGTCTGGGACTTGGACCGAACGCTGGACGCCGAGCGAGCCACGGCCATCTGGAACGACATGGATAAAGGCGGCAGACGACGGGTCGAGAGCGTCTACACCCGCAAGGACGGGTCGACGTTCCCGGTCGAGGTCCACGCCCGCCGACTCGACCTCGCCGGCGAAGACCGCTTCGTCGCAATCAGCCGCGACGTCTCCGAGCGCGTCGACCACGAAGACGAGCTCGAACGGACCAACGCCCTGCTTTCGACGCTCGTCGGGGCGCTCCCGGTCGGCGTCCTCGCCGAGAACAGCGACCGGACCGTCCTCGCCGTCAACGACCGACTGCTCGAACTGTTCGACATCCCGGGGGCACCCGCGAACCTCGTCGACGCGGACTGTCGGAAACTGGCACGAGAGGCCGGCGAACTCACCACCGACCCGGTGGGCTTCGTCGAGCGCGTCGACGAACTGATATCCGAGTCCGAGCCCGTCTACGCCGAGTCGGTCGAACTGGAGAACGGCCGGACGCTGGCCCGCAGCTACGAACCCATCGAACTGCCCGACGGGACCGGCCATCTCTGGATGTACCGCGACACGACCGAGCAGCGCGAGCGCGAGCGACAGCTCCAGCGGCAGAACGAGCGACTGAGCGAGTTCGCCAGCGTCGTCAGCCACGACCTGCGGAACCCGCTGAACGTCGCCGCCGGCAACGTCCAGTTGGCCCGCGAGGAACACGACAGCGACCGGCTCGCCACCGCCGCGGAGGCGCTCGACCGTATCGGTGACCTCATCGACGACCTGCTGACGCTCGCCCGCGAGGGCGACGACGTCGGCGACCGCGAACTCGTGTCGCTGTCCTCGCTCGTCGCCGACTGCTGGCGGACCGTCGAGACGGCCGACGCCGACCTCCGAAACGAGCTGACGGTGACCGTCGTCGCCGACCGGAGCCGGCTCCAGCAACTCGTCGAGAACCTCGTCCGCAACTCGGTCGAGCACGGCGGTCCGGACGTGACGGTGACGGTCGGCGACCTCCCGAACGGCTTCTACGTCGCCGACGACGGCGACGGCATCCCGACCGACCACCGCGACACCGTCTTCGAGGCCGGGTACACCACGTCGCGCTCGGGAACCGGGTTCGGTCTCGCCATCGTCAAGCAGGTGGCGGAAGCCCACGGCTGGGAGGTCCGCGCCACCGAATCCGCCGAGGGAGGCACTCGCTTCGAAATCACGGGCGTCGACTTCGCCGACGGCCGGGAGTGAAAACGGCGCGCGGAGGGCGAGACGGGCGACAGAGACGCCCCCGAGAGCGTCATTCGCCGCGCCGGCCGACTCAGTGCGGAACGCCGCAACTCGGACACATCGGCGGCGCGCCCTCGGGGAGGTCGACACCGCAATGGGGACACTCGCCGTCCGCGTCGGGCGACGTAATCTCGGCGACCGCGTCCGCGGTCGTGTTTCGAACACCGGCGAGCGTCCCGACGCCGTCGGCCGGCGAGTCACTGCCATCGCCGTCACCCGACGCCCGGAGAAAGCGGACCCGCTCTGCGACGAACTCGGCCGCCTCGTCCGACTCCGTATCGAGTGCCGAGTCCGGAACCGTCACCGACCCGCCGCGCTCGCGGGCCAACAGTCCGAGTGCCTCGGCGGCGCGCCCCCGGACGAAGGCGTTCTCGTCGGCGAGCCGAGCGGAGAGCGCCGCCCGGACCGCGCCGAGCGAGTCCGGGGCGTCACAGCCGATGGCCGCTATCGCCGTACAGAGGTGGTATCTGACGAGTACGTCCCGGTCGTCGAGGTGTTCGACGAGCGTCGAGACGCGGTGGCGAAGCCGGCCGGGGTCGCCGAGCGCGACGCATTCGAGCGCCTTCGCCAACTTCCGTTTCACCTCGGGTTCGTCGAACGAGAGGCCGACGCGGAGGTCCGCGAGCACCGCCGGCGAGGCGACCGCGTCGGGGTGTTCGAGCGCGACGTATCCCAGCGCCTCGGCCGACCGCGCGCGGACGTAGTAGAACTCGTCCTCGTCGGCGAGGCGCTCGACGAGCGCCGGAACCGCGGGCGCGACCGCGTCGGGAGCGTCCGCCGCGACCGCGACGAGCGCCTTCGCGGTCAACAGCCGGACGGCGCGGTCGTCGTCGGTGAGAAAGGGCGTGACGGCGGGGAGGAACGACTCGAACGCGGTCGGCCGGTCGTCGGCGAGGCGTCGAAGCTCTCGGAGCGCCCGCTTTCGGTCCTCGGTCGACGCCGTTCGGAGCGCCCCGAGCGAGTCGCTCACCTTGCCGTAGGTGCGGTCTTCGACTGACTCGATGAGGCGCACCAGCGGGGGTGCGCGGCGTGTGTCGTCCATCGGTTCGTGTGCCTCGTTGGCGAGGTATCACCTCGGCGCGTCAATAAGTTGGTGGGTGTGCCGCGCGCCCAGCGCCGAGTGGGAGTCACCCCAGCGGGAACCGCGCGACTACGCCCTCTTCGACGTACGAGACGAACACCGACGACGGCTCGACGCGGAGGGAGAGTCGGCTGTACGAGTCGGGTTCGTACGACCACCGCGTCTCGCCCGACCCTCGGGCCAACACCGCGAAGCCCCGGTCCCAAGCAGCGACGACACGGGAGTCCGTGACGCCGAGTGAGTCGAGCGACGGGAGTCCAGTGACGGTCTGCCACCGTCGCGTCCCGTCGAGACCGAAGCAGTCGATTCGGCCGAGAATCCCGCCGTCGGGGTCGTCGACGCGGCTCCCGACGAACACCGCGTCGTCCGTGGCCTCGACCGCCCGAATCTGGTAGCCCGTGGGGTTTTCCCACAGGCGCTCGCCGGTCTCCCGGTCGAACGCGAGCAGTTCCTGCCGCCCGCCGTCCCGGTCGCGGGTGAGGTACGCCTGCGACCCGAGCACCATCGTCCGTCCCACGTCGCCGATGGGGACGCGCCACCGAACGCTCCCGTCGGACCGTTCGAAGGCCGCCAGCGTTCCGTCCCTCGCGGCGACGACGAGTCGGGCGTCCGCGACCACGTTGGAATACCACCGCCGGGGCTCGGTCCGCCATCGGACGCTCCCGTCCGCCGGCGAGAGCGACGTGACGCGCGATTCGGTCTCGCTCACCGGCACGGGCACCACGAACGAGTTGTCGGTGACGCCGTTGAGGAAGTACGACGAGACCGCCTGTTCGAAGCGCTGGTCGCCGGTCTGTGGGTCGTATCCGGTGAGCGTGTTCTCGGGGGCGGCGAGGTCGAGTTCGGCGACGAGCGACCCGGTGCGGACGAGTCGCGCCCGGTGGGACGTACCCTCGTCGCGCCACAGTTCGTCGCCCGCCGAGTCGACGGCGTAGAGGTCGCCGTCGGTGCTGTGGACGTGGTACGGGCCGCCGGACGCGGGAGCGGCGGGCCGCGCCTCTATCGGCCCGCCCGTCTCGAACCGGAGGGCGGTCGAGCCGTCCCCGCGCCGCAGGCCGTACAGCGCTTTGTCCTGCATCCCGACGAGAACCAGTTCGTCGGTGACGGCGGGCGGGCCGGCCATGAACGCGCCGTCGATATCGCGTCGCCAGACCGGTCGTCTCCCGCCGAGTCCGGGAATCGAACTACAGCCGGCGACGGCGAGCGAACCGACGGCCGCGAGGCCGCCGAGCACTTCCCGGCGGGAAACGTTTCGGTCCCGGTTCCCGGCCGAAGCCGTCCGCTCCGGGCGCTCCGGACGCTCACTCGGCATCGAGCACCTCCGCGTCGAGGCGGGCGAGTTGCCACTCCTGTCCGACGTAGACGCCGTCGCCCGCGGCGACGGCCCAGTTCACCCTGCCGCCGTCGAGGTAGCCCTCGAACCGGTATTCGTTGAGAGGCGTCCCGTCGGTCGCGTGGACGCACAGCGCGGTGGGCTTGAACGGGACGGTTCCGCTGGACCCCCGAACGAGGATGTCCGAGCCAACGACGGTCACCAGTCGGTCGCCGACGCGGGTCGGGCCGCAGGTCACGGGGGCGGCTAGCTCGTCCCGCCACAGCCGGGTTCCCGTCGCGGCGTCGAAGGCGTACAGGAAGTAGTCCGCGCCGCCGACGTACACGCGGCCGTCGGAGACGAGCGGGCGGGCGAACACGGTGTTTCGGAGCGGCGCGCGCCACCGAACCTCGCCGGTCGCAGCGTCGAGCGCCAGCAGTTCCTCGGTCGCGCTCCCGACGAAGACGGTGTCGCCGGCGACCGCCACCGACGATGGCGATGGACCCACGTCGACGCGCCACGATTCGGAGCCGTCCGTTGCGAACCGGCGGAGCGTCCCGTCGAGGACGGGCGCGACGACACCGGCATCGGAGCCGTCGCCGGCGGACGCGGCGGCGGGCGCACCGGCCAGCGACGCCGGAAGTTCGGCGCGGAAGCGCCGGTCGCCGTCTTCGCGGGACAGCCCGAGCAGTCGGTCTACCACGTCGTCTTCCGTGCCCGAGATGGGGAAGACGACGGTGTCGCCGGCGACGACCGGCGGGTACTGAACGACGCCCGGGTCGGCTCTGTCCACGCCCGTCAGTTCGGTGGTCCACGCTCGCTCGCCCGCCTCGTAGTCGACCGCCGCGGCCCGTCCCGCCTTCGAAAGCAGGTAGGCGCGGCGGTCGTCGACGCCGAGGGGCGACCGGTGACCCTTTCGACCGGTCACCGCCCAGCGCTCCTCGCCCGTCTCGGGGGCGACCGCGGTCACCATCGGGTCGGCGTGAAACGGGCTTCCAGTCCCGACGAGCAGGGGACCGGACGGCGGCCGGCGGGCGCGGGTCGGGGTTCGCACGTCCGCCGTCCACGCGGTCGGCATCGGAAGCGAGTCGTCGCGGCCCGTGAGGGTCGCGCAGCCGGCGAGACCGGCGGCGAGCGCCGGAATCGCCTTCAGCGCGTCGCGTCTCGAATAGGAGGGCATCAGCGAGGACGTGTGGACCGACTGATAATACGTTTGGGGTTCCGACGGCGGCGCGACCGGCCGCGGCCGGCGAGTCCCCGAGCGGGGAGCCACGAAGGTTTTTATCCCGCGCCGAGACGGCGGGCGTATGCTCTCCAGACGCGAGGTGCTGGCCGCGGGCGGAGCCGCGCTCGTGAGCGGGGTCGCCGGTTGTGGTGGTTCCCCACCGACTCCGGACGCGACGTTCGATGCGCCGACGACGGCGTGGCCGACCGCCGGCTACGACCCGCAGGCGACAGGTCACGCGCCCGCCGGCCCGGCCGAGGGAACCGTCTCGTGGAGCGTCTCGCGGAGTTCCGCCGACCCGCCGCTCTACGGCGCGCTCTCCCCGCCGGTCGTCGCCGACGGCACCGTCTACGTCGCCGGGCTCGCTACCCACTACTACAGGCCGAACAACTTCGTGAGCCCACTGGCCGCGATAGACACCTCGTCCGGGTCGCTCCGGTGGGTCGAAGGCTTCGCGGACGGCCTCGGCGGCAGCCCCGCAGTCGCCGGCGACGACTCCGGAACCGTCGTCGTCGGCGGGTACGACGGCGCCCTCCACGCCGTCGGAAGCGACGGGTCGAGCGAGTGGACCGCGGACCTCGGCGGCCGGCTCGGCACGCCGACGGCGTACGGGGACCGGCTGTACGTCGAAAGCGGGAGCGGTCGCCTGCACGCCGTCGGAAGCGACGGGAGTCGTCTGTGGACCGCCGACCGGCCGGGGCCGTCGGAGCTCCTCGCCGGCCCGGACGAACCGGTCGAAACCACGATGCCCGTCGCCGACGACCGCGGCGTCTACGCCGCTTTCACGCCGTTCGAGCGGGAGCGCGAGGCGGTCGTCGTCCTCGGCTACGACCACGGCGGCGGGCGGCGCTGGCGGACGGTGCTCGACGGCCGGTACGGCCGGTCGCCCAACGGCCTCGCCGTCACCGACGACGCGCTGTACGCGACCGCCGGCGGAACCGTCTACGCGCTCGACGCCGAGACCGGAAAGCAACGCTGGCGGTTCGTGACCGGCTCGGAGGCCGCCGGCCCGCCGACGGTCGATGACGAGCGAGTCTACGTCGGCGGGAAGAACCTCTACGCGCTCTCGCGGAGCGAGGGCGTCGAACAGTGGCGCGTGGTGAACGAAGCGCCGCCGAGCTACGACCGCGACCCGACGGCACTCCCGTATCTCGCTCGTCCCCCCGTCGCCGACGGGCGGGTCTACATCCGAACCGGAGCGGTCTCCGCCGCCGACGGGGCGCGGCTGTGGGGCGGCGACGCCGACGAGTGGCTCCGGAGCGGGAACTACTTCGTCGAACCGTACTACAGGCGACCGGTGGCGTCGCCGGTCGTCACGGAGGACGCGCTGTACCTGACCCACGCGCACCGCGGGGTGGTGAAGGTCGCATGACCGACGCCGACCAGCGCCCGACTCGGCGACGGCTCTTGGCGAGTCTCGGAAGCGCCGTCGCCATCGGCGCTACAGGCTGTCTCGGAACGCGGTCGGAGTACAACCCCACGAACGGGGAGTGCCCCGAGTACGACCCCGTCGAACCGGCGACCACGGACTGGCGCGGCGTGATGGGGCCGACGACGAACACCGGGGCCGTCGCGGCCGAGGCGGTCCCCGAGGGCGACCTCACCATCGACTGGACGGCCCCCGTCGAGACTCACGTGGGCCATCACGTCCCGGTCGTCGCCGACGGCACCGTCTACGTCCACGACATGGACGACGAACTCTCCGCGGTCGACGCCGAGACCGGCGAGCGAGCGTGGACCAGACCGCTCACCGACCCCGAACCCGCGCCCGCCGTCGGCGGCGGAACGCTCGTCGTCGTGACCCGCGAGGAGACCCACTCCTTCGACGCGGCGACGGGTGACCGACGCTGGAAACGGGAGGGACTCGGCGGCGGCATCTTCGGGGCGAGCCCCGTCGTCGCGGGCGACACCGTCTACGTCCAAGCGGGCGTGGCGACGCACGCGCTGGCGCTCTCGACCGGCGAGACCCGCTGGCGGGCCGCGACCGGGTTCCCGTCCAACTCGACGCCCGCCGTCGCCGGCGGCACCGTCTACACCGCCGGCGACGACACCTACGTCCGGGCGCTGGCCGCGGTTGACGGGACGGAGCGCTGGCGTGCGAAGACGAGCGCCCGAATCGCGTGTAACGTCTCGGTCGTCGAGGGGACCGTCCTCGTCGGGACAGAGGCCGGAATCGTGCTCGGATTCGACGCCGAGACCGGCGAACGGCGCTGGCGCTATCGGCTCGAACCGAGAAAGACGAGGGGCGAGAGTCGACCGAGACGGCCCGAGACCATCGCGACCGACGGGAGTCGGGTGTACGTCGCGACCGACGACCGACTGGTCACGCTCGCGCTGGCGGACGGCACTCGCTGTTGGGATAATCGAAGCTACGCCGGAAGCTATGCGAGCGGCATCGCGGTCGGCGCGGGGAGGGTGTTCGTCCCGACGCACGACGACAGCGGTGGAGCGGTAACCGTCCTCGACGCCCCCACCGGAAACACGCGACAAGAGCTGGCCGCTGGCAAGCGCCAACGCTTCGACATCGGCCCGAGCGTCGCCGGGGGCGGCGTCTACTTCGCCGGCCGGAGCGCAGTCGTTCGACTGAGTTAGACCGGCCGCCGGGCGCGACTCAACCGGTCAGGCCGTCGGCTCGTTGGTTCTTCGGGTCGTTGGGTCGTCAGTCCGGAAGCGGCGGCCACGTCGTCGCCACCGTCCCGGCGATGAGCCGGGTCTGGGCCCGTCGGAGCCGTTCGGAGGCCGAGGAGGCGGTGATGCCGAGTTCGTCGGCGACCTCCCGCAGGGTGGCCCCGCAGGGGATGTCGAAGTAGCCCAGTTCGTACGCCGTCCGGAGCGCCTCGTCCTGTCGGTCGGTGAGTCCCTCGCCCGGGGGTTCGGGGTCGCCGTCGCGGGCGAGGCGTCGGAGGTCGAAACCGGCGTTCCGCCGCCAGAACGACGCGAACCGCCCGAACGCGTCGCGGTCCGCGAACCAGCCGGTCTGTCGCCAGCCCGCAGGCCGGACCTCGATGCGCTCGATGATGGCGTCGGCGGTGGCGAGAGATTCCAGCCCGGCGAGGTCGTCGAGGCTGTCACCGAGCTGTTCTTCGAAGCTCCGCGCCGGAACGGCCTGATACCGGCGTGTCTCGCCCGACTCGCCGATTCGGGTCCAGTCGGCCACGTCGGGAGAGTCGTCGATGGCGCTTTCGAGCGCCCGCGCCGACCCCCCCGTGACCGTGACGACGAACATCGGGCGCTCGCCGTGGTTGTACTGGAGTTCCAGCGCGAGCGTCGCCTCCGAGACCGCCGCCGCGACCCCGGTCAGCGGGAGCGCGTCGCAGTCGATGTCGAACTCGGCGATGAGACCCATACGTCCGCTCTCTCGGCGGTCGGTCATGGGCGTGTCGAAGCGGCCGAGGCGGTCGGCGTCCCGGGAGTGCACTTAAAGCGCCGCACGACTGAGAGTGCGACTTAGCCGCCGCCGGCGACAAGCGAGACCGCGATGCAACCGATTCGATTCGAACCCGGAGCCGAACTGACCGACGACCGATTCGGAGACGACACGCCGCTCCTGTGCTGTCACGGCGGGATGGCACCGCCGGCGTTCTGGGACCCGGTCGTCCCGCATCTCGGGGACTACGAGGTCGTCGTCCCGGAGCGACCCGGCTTCGGCACCTGTCTGGACGACGCCGAGTCGACGCCCGCCGAGGCGGTGCTGGAGCGCGAAGTCGAGTGCGTCCGGGAACTCGTCGAAGCGATTCGCGCGGCGACCGGACGCGACCCGGTGCTGTTCGGTCACTCCTACGGCGCGCTCACCGCCCTCGAAGCGGCGACCGACGCGCGGGTGGCCGCCGTCGCCGCCTACGAACCGGCGGTGCTTCCGGAGGCGTACCGAAGCGAGGCGGACCTCTCGGAGCGCATGGCCGCGCTCGTCGAGGCGGGAGCGCGGCGCGAGGCGGTCAAACGCTACGTCGAGCAGGTGCTCCACCCCGACGGCATCGACGACCTCGACGCGTGGCTCGACGAGTGGCCCGTCTGGCCAGACTGCGTGGCCCTCGCCGAGGAGGTCGTCCGGATGAACCGCGCCGTCGAGCAGTACCGGCTTCCGGCCCGCTTGGACGTTGACGCGCCCGCCGTGGTCTTGGCCGGCACCGACGGCCCCGACTTCCTCCGCGAGAGCGCACGAAACGTCCACGACGCCCTCCCGACCAGCCGGTTCGTGGAGTTCGACGCACTCGGTCACGGCGGCCCGGGTGACGACCCCGAACGAGTCGCGGCCGCCGTCGACGCGTTCCTCCGTGACCGGGCCGGTCACCCGTGAAAGCGACGACCACGCCGGGACTCGTGTAATTACAATCCCGGGCCAACGAGCCTTCTCACGGCCGTCATCGGCCGTTTCGTGGGTCCGAGAGCGGAGGTGACGCGACGACCTGTCAACCAAACATTGATTGTGCGGTGTCGAGACGTGGCCGGTATGGCAGCCCTCCAATCCATCGGTACGGCCGCGGGTTCTCTCAGACGGAACCCGATACTGTTCGTCGTCGCCATGGCGTTCAGCCTGATTCAACTCCCGTCGGTGTTCGCGCAGGCGGTCAGCCCGTTCATCGGGAGCATCATCTCGCTGGGGTTCAGCGGACTCACGATATTCATCGCCCCGTTCTTCCTCGGCGGCGTCCTCGGCATGGCCAACGAGGCCATCGACGGTCGCACCTCGCTCGGCACGTTCGTCAGCGAGGGGAAGTCACACTACGTCTCGCTGCTCGTGGTGTACTTCTCCCTGCTCGTCGTCAACTTCGTGTTGTCGTTCGTCGGCGTCTTCGCCTCGGTGTTCGTCGGCATCGCCGTCCTCGGGGCCGGCGGCGAGACGAGTACCGTCGCGCTCGCGATTCTGGCCGTCGTCGTCCTCGCCGTGGTCCTCACCTACCTCGCCGTGGTGTTCGTCGTGCAGTTCTTCGGCCACGCCATCGTCATCGACGACCTCGGCGCGGTCGACGGCATCAAACGAAGCGTCTCCTGCGTCAGGCGCAACATCGTCTCGGTCCTCGGCTACTCGGTCATCACCGGCCTCGGCGGCGTCCTCGCCGGCGCGGTCGCTGTCGTCATCTCGCTCCTGCTCACCCCGTCGCTCCGGCATCAAGGGGCCGCGGTGGCCGGGTCGGGTGCCGGCGCTCCCGCCGCGTCGGCGTTTTCGAGTCTCCCGACGGTCGGTATCGTCGGCATGGTCGCCCTCGCGGTCGGTCTCGTGCTCTTCAGCGGGCTCATCGGCGGCTTCTTCGCCGCGTACTCGACGGCGTTCTATCGGTCGATTCGCCCGACGAACCCCGAGGCGACGACTCCCTGAGACGGCGGGCGAATCGACGCGGTTCTGTCGCTCGCGTATCAAGTCGCAACCGTTAGGCGTCCGGAGGGTGAATCGGGGGTCGTCCCATGCCCTCCACCAACGCGGCCGTCGCCATCGAAGCGGTCGACCTCAGGAAGACCTACGGCTCCGAGGTCGCGCTCGACGGCGTTTCGCTGTCGATTCCGAGCGGAACAGTGTACGGCTTTCTCGGGCCGAACGGCGCGGGGAAGACGACGACGATGCGTATCCTGACGGGGCTCTCACAGCCCACGAGCGGCTCGGTCCGCATCTGCGGACTCGACGTGAGCGACCGCGGGAACCTCGCGCCCCACGTCGGCTACCTCCCGGAGACGCCGCCGCTGTACGACGAGTTCAGCGCCCGCGAACAGCTCGACTACGTCGCCGACCTCCGCGACATGCCGTCGGAGACGGCCGAGACGCGCATCGACGACCTGCTCGACCAGTTCGACCTCGTCGGCGACGCGAACAAGCGCATCGGCACGTACTCGAAGGGGATGAAACAGAAGACCGCGTTCATCCAGAGCGTGCTCCACGAGCCGGACGTGCTGTTTCTCGACGAGCCGACCTCCGGGCTCGACCCCCGCGCGGCCCGACAGATTCGGACGTCCATCGGCGACGTGGCCGACTCGGGGTCGACCGTCTTCCTCTCGACGCACATCCTCCCCGTCGTGGAGGCCGTCGCCGACGAGGTGGGCGTCCTGTTCGACGGTCGCGTCGTCGCCGAGGGGACGCCCGACGAGGTGAAATCGCGCGCCCAGACGGGCGGCGAGGGCTCGCTCGAAGACGCGTTCCTCGCGGTCACGAGCGACGAGCCGCAACTGTCGGGTGTCGAAGACGAATGAGCCTCCGACGCGACGTTCGCCACGGCCTGCGAATCGGGCGCGCCGAGTTCGTGCGGAGCCTCCGCGGATACGCCTCCGAGACGCGCCGAATCGTCGGGCTCCTGTTACTCCTGTTGTTTTTCGGCGGCAGCCTCCTGTTTTCGCTCCCGGTCGTCTACGTCGCCGGCCGAAGCGCGCAGTCGGTGACCGAGATTCCCTTCTTCGACCTCGCCGCCACCGGGGTGCCCGTGGCGCTCGCGCTTCTGGCGACGTTCCGAACGCTCGAACGAATCGGCCGCGTCGAACACGAGTCGCTCGTGTTGACGACGGTCCATCCGCGGGCCGTCGTCATCGGACTCATCGCGGCCGAAATCGGGCGAATCGCCCTCTGGTTCGGACTCCCGTTCGCGGTCGTCGCCGCGACGTTCACGGCCGGTCTCGGCGCGCCGTCGCTGTTGGTGACGGCGGCCCTCGTCGTCGTCCCGCTCGCGTGCTGTACGACCGTCTGGGGCTATGCGGCCGGCATCGCCGTGCTCCGTGCGTTCGAGCGCCTGCCCGGCGTCCGGCGGGTTCTCAAGGTCGTCGGCTTCGTCGCGACGGTCGCGTTCGTCCTCGTCTCGCAGTCGGTCGGTCGGTCGCTGGCCGACGGGTCGCTCCCGGTCGAGTGGCTGGCGGCGACGCTGGCGATCGGCCCGCTCGGCGACTACCTCGCGCTCGCGTTCGTCGGAACGCCGCTCGCCAGACCGTTTTCTGCGGTCGCCGTCGCCACCTTCGCGGCCATCGTCGCGCTCACGCCCGTCGGCCTCGTCGTCGCCACCCGACAGGCGAGTGCGCTCTGGTTCACCGACCGCGCGACCGGGGGCGACCGAGGCTCGTCGGCGGCGGCGGACGTGGAGGCGAACGGCTCGCCCGGCGGCTTCTCGGTCCCGGGGCCGCTGTCGGCGACGAAAGGCGGCCGCGTCGCGTGGGGCCTGCTCGTCCGCGGCGTCCGCCACCCCCAGAAGTTCACGCACCTCGTCATGCTGGTGTTCTTCCTCGGCCCGCTCGGGACGACCATCGTCCAGTCCTCGGCCGACGGCCTCGGGCCGCTTCTCGCGGCGAGCGGGGCCGGCCTCGGGACCTATCTGGCGGGCGCGACGTTCGGCCTCAACCCCCTCGGCGACGACCGCCCGCAGTTCCCGCTGTTGCTGTTGACCGCGACCGCGCCGCGGGCGCTGGTCCGCGGGCGCGTGCTCGCCGGGATCGTCCTCGGCGTTCCCGTCGCCGCGGCGCTCCCGCTTGCGACGGTCGCCCTCGGCACGTCGCCGCTGTCGGCGGTCGGCTTCGCGCTCGTCGGCGTCTGTATGTGCGTCGCCGCGGCGGCCTTCGCGGTCGGCATCGGCGCGGCCTACCCGATATACGAGGAACGCGAGTTCTGGGGCGCGAAGACGGTCGTTCCCTCGACGCTCGTGTTGATGGCGTTCATGTTCGTCGTCGGCCCCGGAACCGTCATCGGCCTCGTCGCCACGTGGTTCGGCGTCACCGGCCACCTCTCGGCGACGCCGCTTCTCGCCGTCGGACTCGGGCTGTACCTCCTCGTGACCGTCGGCGTCTCCTACGGCGCGTACCGGTACGCGATTCGACGGTATCGGACGTACACGTTCGACTGACGGGAGACGGCGTCGTCGGTCGGCGCAACTTCCGAGCGCGGCGGCGACGACCCGCCGGCGTCAGTCCGCCACGCGGAACACGCCGGGGTCCCTTCCGGTTCCGGCGAAGTAGAGTTCCGACCCGCGGACCGACAGACCGCCGGTGGGTCTGACATCGAGCGCCTTCGACCACAGTTCCTCGCCGGACGCCGCCGAGACGGCGACGAGGCGGTCGTCGCTCGCCACGAAACGGGTGTCGCCGGCGACGACCGGCGGCCGAGAGAACGTATCCGCATCGAGCGACAGCGACCAGTTCGTCGCGCCGTCGGCGGCGTCGAACGCGGCGAGGCTCCCCCGCGAGGACTGGACGTGAAGCGTGTCGCCCGCGACGGCGGTCCGCGGGCTGCCGTTCTCCGGGAGCGGAACCGACGCCCGCCACTGCGTCGACCCGTCTTCGAGGGCGAGGGCGAACACGTTCCCGCGGTGGGCGTCGTAGTAGAGGTGAGCGTCGCCCACCGCGAGCGGGACGCCGGTCTGCGGGAGGTCCTCGCGCCGCCACCGCTCCTCGCCGGTCGCGGCGTCGAGCGCGGCGACGCCGGTCTGCTCGTGGTCGACGCCGATTGGCGTGTAGACGACGCCGTCGCGGGCGACGAGTCCCGGCGACGCCCTGCCGGCGTCGTAGCTCCATCGCTCCTCGCCGGTCGCGGGGTCGCGCCCGAAGACGGTCGACCCGCCGCCGTCCGCGAGCGTCCCCGCCGAGAGCACCGGGGCGTTCTCGGGAGTCCCGTAACCGCCCTCGCTCGTCCGCCAGCACCGCTCGCCGGTTCGAGCGTCGTAGGCCGCGACGAACTCGGCGGTCGAGACGAACATCGCGTCGCCGGCGAGCGTGGGCGTGGATTTGCCGTGCGCGTAATCGACGGTCCACGCGTCGTCGGACTCGGCGGGAGCGGTCTCGGAATCGAGGTCGAGCGCGCGGTAGACGCCGTCCTCGCCCTCGCCGTCGCTGTAGCCGAGCACGCCGCGACCGTCGGCGAGCGCGACCGACGTGCCGAGCGCCGCGTCGCCGGACGCGATTCGCTCGACGCTCGCGTCCGCTGTGGGTCCGGGGTCGGTCGTGTGGCCGGTGTTGGCGAAGTCGCGCTGGTAGGTCGGCCACGCGCCCGCCACGTCGCCGACCGGCGCGTCGCGTCGGTAGTCGCGCTCAACGTCGAGGGCACTGAACGCGCGGGCGACGCAGCCTGAGAGCGACGCGAGGGCGGTCGCGCCGCCGGCCGCGAGGACGGCTCTGCGCGTCTGCTTGTTGGAGGGCATATATGTCAGCATATCTTCTCGACTGTACTAACAGTTACCCTCGGGGTGCGAGAGTGGCGACTATCCCTACCGATTTTCGACGAGCGCGTCGACCGGGTTGTCGAGGGCGAAATCGACGTTCTCGGAGGGGTCTTCGGTCCGGGCTTCGAGGTCCGAGACGACCGATTCGGCCCGGTGGCGGAACGCGCGGAGCGTCTGTCTGCCCTCCTCCGTGAGTTCGAGATACCGGCGGGTTCCGCGACGGGTGACGGTGACGTAGCCCTGGTGTTCGAGCGTCGCGGTGACGCGGTTGTCGAGGACGTTGTAGTCGCCGGTGACGGGGTCGTAGTCGGCGGCGTCGCCGTCGACGCGGCCGCGCATGAAGTCGAGGCCGTAGCGGGCCGCCTCGGTGATGAGCGTCTTCTTTTTCGCGTGTTTGGCGTCGGTGTCGTGGGCCTCGATGATGGCGAGCGCGGCGACCTGGTCGGGGGACGGAGAGTCGATTTGGTAGGTGGTCAAGAGCGACGCCCGCTCGAAGCCCTCAGTGACCGGCGCGTCGAGGCCGTGCGGCCGGACCTCGGGGTCGACGACGTAGGGTTCGGCGTCGGTGTGTTCGTCCATGCAGGCCATCGTCGCGCCGACGGCCGCGCGCTTGGTGCCGGCGGTGACGTTGACGCGGACGAAGTCGTCGGGGTGCCAGTCGGCGATGGTCGTAATCGCGCCCATCACCTCGTACATGTCGAAGAGGTCGAGGTACTCGACGTCCGGCGAGGAACCGATTACGTCGGCGATGCGGTCGACGACCGCCTCGTGATACGTCGGGCGCTCGACCGACGGGTCGTCGTGTTCGAGGAGGTAGACCTTATCCGGCCGGTCGTCCTCGATGGGGCCGACGATGCGGTCGTGTTCGCGCCACAGGGGGACGATGTGAACGCGGAGGTGTCGTTTCATCTATCACTCTCGGCCACGACCCCCCGCGTCGAAAGTCATTCGATTGGGAGATTCGCGCACGAGCCGACTGTAGAGCGCCTGAAGCCACACATACCGACGTACACATGCTACTCGCGCTACTCACGTTACACACGGTAGTAACCGAGGAACCGACAATGTGGGGTACCGACTACGAATAGTTGCCGCCGGCCGCACTCAGACGGAACGGCGGTTGCCCCGCCGACGGCGACGCGACCACCGGTCCCCGGCCGCGTCCCCGCGGCGGAACCCGCGTCGGCGGACGCCCCCCGGACCCCTCGTTCGGCGCGTTCGGGGCGTCGGCCAGTCCGCCGACCGCACGCCCTCCCCCTCGCTTCGGCCCTCCACCACCGGCCGACGCCCCGACAGCGCCGACTTTTCTTTCTCCGCATCGCCACCGCCACCCCACGAGCGCGCCGCTCGCGACACACAGCGGGCGCACAGGAAAACGACCGAGAGGCCGCACCGCGACTCGCTCGGTTCGGCGTGGCCCGTCTCTAATCAGATGTCGAACACGTCGAGGCCGGTCCGCTCGTCGAGGTGGTGGGTCAACGGCGTCTCGCCGAGGTGGATGACGACCTCGAACGTCCCGGAGACGCGCGCGCCGGAACAGTGGCCGCCGAGCGTCTCGAAGTCGCGCGTGCCGACCTGAATGTGCGTGTGAATCTTGTCGGGGCCGATGTTGCCGAGGAAGCTCGTCACCTCGAACTGGCCCGTGAACTCCTCTTCGAGGTACTCCTGATCGTCCACGTCGTAGTGGCCGAGCGTGACGGAGTCGACCGCACCGATACCCGTGAGAAAGCCGTGTTCGATGTCGAACTCGTCGCGCACCGACGCGAGCGAATCGAGGACCCGCTCGCCGGGGTCCAGCCTGACGACGACCGTGTCATCTTCTTTGACGTAGTCCATGGTTGTGCCCGAGCGTCCGGTACAGCGGCGGCGGCGTAATATGTTTTGAAAGGCTCAACGTTGCGGGACGACAGTGGTGTCAGAATACTCCGGTATCCGAGTGAACTACAGAATAACCAATTTTTGGATATATTTTGTTCGAGTTCTCTCCCCGACACCCGGCCGGCCGATTTTCGCTCGACCAAGACGACTATCCCCGTCCACCGATTCAGCCGTGTCTCCGGGTTACCGCCCGCTGTAGACGCCTTGACCCTCGGATAGACGGAAGTAGCCAGTTGTCTCGTCGCCGAGTCGCGGACTACCGGAGCACGGCAATTTAGTCCGACCACGCCCGTCCTGTCGTTACCTCTGAGACACGGGACGTAGAGAGGTTCAGAGACCTGTATAGGACGAAATAGCGCGTTTTCTAACTGGACTGCGCATCGCGGCCGACGCGCGAGACGCGTCGAGGCCACCGGCGAGACCCACCGGACAGAGCAACCGACGACGAGTCGTGCGAGGATTCGAACGAAGAACAGTAGTTTCGGAATTCATATATGAAACGTAGTATGATATGTTTGGATACCGGACCGGCTCAGTCGGCGCGACGCGAAACCCCCCGAGCGAAGTCGCACATCGCGTCACCGGAGCATCGAACCGCCGTCGACGGTCAGCACCGTGCCCGTCATATAGCTCGCGCCGTCGCAGAGAAACGCGACTACGTCGGCGACTTCCTCGGGCGTCCCGATACGTTCGAGCGGGAGGTCGGCGGCGTACTCGGCGAGCGACTCCTCGGTCCAGAGGTTCGATTCGGTGAGAAGCGGCGTCTCGACGAGTCCCGGCGCGACGCAGTTGACGCGCACCTCGGGGCCGAGCTGTTTCGCCAGCCCCTTCGTCAGCCCGAAGACGCCCGCCTTCGACGAGGAGTAGTGGACGCCGCCGGTGGCGCTTCCGCGGAGGCCGGCGACGCTGGAAACGCTGACGATGGCACCCTCGCCACGCTCGACCATTCCCGGGGCGACGGCGCGGGCGACGACGTACTGCCCCTTGAGGTTCACGTCGAGGACGCGGTCCCACTCGTCGGGGTCGAGGTCCGCGAGAGAGACGGCCCGCGAGACGCCCGCGTTGTTCACGAGCGCCGCCACGTCGGCGACCGATTCGACCGCGGCCACCGCGTCCGCGACCGCGTCGGGGTCGCGAACGTCGACCGCGAACTCGTGGACGCGCTCGTCGTCCCAGTCGGTCTCGCCGGTCGCGACGTCGAAGCAGGCGACGTGGTCGTAGTCCGCTCGGAGTCGCTCGACGACCGCCCGACCGATGCCGCTTGACGCGCCGGTCACGATTGCCGCGCGCTGGTGGTCCGTCATGTGGTTCGGGAGGGCGCGAACCGTAGTACGTGTTGGGGTGGCGGCGAGTGAAGTGTAGCAGCGGGTGGCGCGATGCGAGAAGTGGTAACTGTTTTCGTGGTCGCGCGTGAGCCGTTCGTATGCAGTTCGCAGTCAACGTTCCGACCAGCGCCGGCGACTCCGTTCACTCCCAGTTGGCGTTCTGCGACGAGATTTCGTGGGACGCGCAGGTCGGGTTCGCCGTGGCGATGGAGAACTTCGGCTTCGACGGCGTCGCCGTCCCCGACCACGTCATGACCGGCACCGGCCCCACGACGGAGTGTTTCGTCACGCTGGCCGGTATCGCCCGCGAGACCGAAGACGTGTACCTCTACCCGAAGACGGTGAACAACCACTTCCGGAACCCCGCGCTCCTCGCCAAGCAGGCCGCGACCCTCGACGCCGTGAGCGAGGGGCGGTTGAAGCTCGGCATGGGAGCCGGCTGGAAGGAGAGCGAGGCGCGGGCCTACGGCTACGACTGGCCGGACGCGCCGACTCGCCTTCGGATGCTGGAGGAGTCGATTCGAATGCTCAAGCGACTGTGGACCGAGGAGACGGTCAGCTTCGACGGCGACTACTACACCCTCGACGAGGCGATGTGCCGGCCGTATCCCGTCCGAGACCCGCACCCGCCCGTCATGGTCGGCGGCGGCGGCGAGTCGTTCACCCTCCGAATCACCGCCCAGTTCGCCGACTCGTGGAACTTCTGGGGACCGCCGGAGGTGATGCGACACAAACTGGACGTGCTCGAACGCCACTGCGAGGGATACGGCCGGCCGTTCGAGGAGATAGAGCGCTCGTGGTTCGCGCGGTGTCTGATACGCGAGGACGAGGTGGAACTCGACGCCCTCCTCGACGAGCACTTCCCGCGGTTCAAACCCGAACACGTCGCCGACAGCGAGTACCCGCTCGTCGGCACGCCCGAGCAGGTCCGCGAGCGACTGGCGACGTTCGACGAGATGGGCTTCGGCGAAGTCGTCGTGGAGTTCGTGGACTTCCCCGAGACGACGAGCGCCGAGTTGTTCGCCGAACAGGTCGCGCCGGCGTTTCGATAACTCGCGGGGCAGGAGACGATAGGTCGCCGGCCGGGGGTGCGGCATGGAAACAGCTATCACATCGATTTTCGTAGGTCGAAGCGTGACTCACCACAGCGTCTGCCTCACGTTCGACTTCGACGGCGTCTCCTCGTGGATACACTCCTTCGAGTCGCCGGACAGTCCGACGAAACTGTCGAGAGGGCTGTTCGGCGTCGACGTGGGCGCGCCCCGCGTCCTCGACCGCTTAGACGAGTTCGGCGTCGAGACCACGTGGTTCACGCCGGGCCACACCATCGATAGCTTCCCCGAGGCCGCCGAGGAGGTGTGGAGCCGCGGCCACGACATCCAACACCACGGCTGGTCCCACACCCGACCGGGACAGTACGAGTCGAGGGCGGCCGAGTACGACGACGTGAAACGCGGCGTCGAGAGCATCGTGGACCTCACGGGCCGGCGGCCGACCGGCTACCGCTCGCCCTCGTGGGATTTTTCGACCCACACGCTCGGCATCCTCGACGAACTCGGCTTCGAGTGGGACTCCAGCCAGATGGCGACCGACTTCGAGCCGTACCGCGTCCGCGAGGGGTGGGCCGCGCCCGCCGACGCCCCCTTCGAACGCGGCACCGAGACCGACATCGTCGAGGTGCCCGTCTCGTGGCAACGCGACGACTTCCCGGCGTTCGCGTTCAACCGCGAGCGGGGCTACGCGAACGAGAAAGCGGTGTTCCGCCAGTGGCGCGAGCAGTTCGACTGGATGGTCGACAACGTCGACGGCGGCGTCTTCGTCCTCACGATGCACCCGCAGGTCATCGGGCAGGCCCACCGGCTCGCCCGGCTCGAATCGTTCGTCGAACACGTCGCCGACGCGCCGGGCGTCGCCTTCGAAACCGTGGGCGAGGTCGCCGACCGATTCGGGTCAGAGTAACGCGACGAAAAGACGGCGGCGCTTTTTCAGGAGTAGTGGTGACAGCTGACGATACGGTCGAGTCCGTCGGGCGACTCCAGCGCCGGCACCTCGGAGGTGCAGGCGCTCGGCTCGACGAACGTCTCGGTTAGGAGCGACGCGGCGTCGCGCCACGCGCCCTCGGATGCGAGCGAGAGCGCGCGCTCGACGGTCGTGCCGGCGTCGCCGGCGGGGAGACCGTCGGGGAAGTACGTCGCCCGCGCGTCGTCGGCGGCGACGTCCGGGGACTCGCGCTGGACGGCCCTGACGAACCGGCGCACGCGGTCCCACTCGTCGTCGCCGAGGCCGAGTTCCGCCGGGGCGACGAGGCTCGGACACCGGGTGTGGAACCGACAGCCGCTCGGCGGGTGAATCGGCGACGGCACGTCGCCGGACAGCGGGACGGTCTCGCGGGACACCCGCGGGTCGGGCACCGGAATCGACGAGAGGAGCGCCCGGGTGTAGGGGTGCTTCGGCGACTCGAACAGGTCGTCCTTGTCGGCGAGTTCGACCAGTTCGCCGAGGTACATCACGGCCACGCGGTCGCAGACGTGGCGGATGACACTCAGGTCGTGGCTGATAAACAGGTACGTCAGCCCGAACTCGTCTTGGAGCTCTTTCATCGTGTTGAGCACCTGCGCCTGCACCGACGCGTCGAGCGCCGAGGTCGGTTCGTCGCAGACGATGAAGTCGGGGTCGACAGAGAGCGCCCGCGCGAGGTTGACCCGCTGGCGCTGGCCGCCGGAGAACTGGTGCGGGTAGCGGTTGTAGTGGCCGGCGTCGAGGCCGACCGTCTCCAGCAGTTCGCGCGCCCGCCCCTCGCGGTCGCCCTCGTAGAGCCCGTGGGCCCGCATCGGCTCCTCGACGGTTTCGCCGACGGTCATCCGCGGGTCGAGCGACGCCTGCGGGTCCTGAAAGACGAACTGCATGCGCTTGCGGCGCTTTCGAAGCTCCTCTTTCGAGAGCTCCGCGAGGTTCTCCCCGTCGAAGACGATGTCGCCGGAGGTCGGGTCGACCAACCGGAGGAGCGTCCGCGCGAGCGTGGACTTCCCGCAGCCGGACTCGCCGACGAGGCCGAGGGTCTCGCCGGGCTGGATGTCGAACGAGACGCCGTCGACCGCGCGGACGTGCTCGCGGTCGACCGAGAAGGGGAGCAGTCCCGCGTCCCGGTCGAACCGGAGGCGGTCGAGGAAGCCGTCGCTCGCGTCGAAGTACTTCCGCAGGTCGCGCACGCTGAGAAGCGGGTCGGCGTCGGGGGCGACGGTGGAGCCGTTGCTGGCGGCGACGGCCGGAACGTCGTCGGTGGCATCGGAGGCGTCGGGAGCGTCGGTGGTGGTGTCACCGGCGGAATCGGAAGCCGACTCGGCGGCGGTCGAAGCCGACACCGACTCGGCGTCGTCGAGCGGGGCGCTCTCCCAGTAGCCCGCCTCCGCGAAGGCGTCGTTTCGCAGGCACGCCGCTCGGTGCGGCGCGGCGGCGACTTCGGTGAGGGCGGCCCCGCCGGCGGGGTGTGTCGCTCCGTCGCCGCGTTCGTCTTCGCCCTCGTCGACGACGCGGGCGTCGGGGTGGGCGTGCAGACACGCCTCGCGGGCGTGCGGACACCGCGTGTGGAAGCGACAGCCCTGCGGCGGGTTGATAGCCTCGGGCATGATGCCCTCGATGGGCGACAGGCCGTCCACGTCGCGGTCGGGCCGCGGAATCGACCCGAGGAGCGCCTCGGTGTAGGGGTGTTTCGTGTCGTGAAAGAGGTCGTCGACGGTCGCCTGCTCGACGATTTCGCCGAGGTACATCACGGCCACGCGGTCGCATATCTCGGCGACGACGCCCATGTCGTGGGTGACCCAGACGAACGACGTGTCGTAGCGCGCCGCGAGGTCCTTCACGAGGTCGAGAATCTGCGCCTCGACGGTCACGTCGAGCGCCGTCGTGGGTTCGTCGGCGATGACGAGGCTCGGTTCGCACGCGAACGCCATCGCGATGAGGACGCGCTGGCGCATCCCGCCGGAGAACTCGTGGGGGTAGTCGTCCATGCGGCGTTCGGCCTCGGGGATACCGACCTCGCGGAGGCGCTCGACCGCGATGGCCTCGGCCTCGGCCGCCGACACGTCGCGGTTGAGCCCGATAATCTCGCTCAACTGCTCGCCGACGGTGAACACCGGGTTGAGGCTCTCCGTGGGGTCCTGGAATATCATCGCGATTTCGCGGCCCCGGACGCGCTCGCGAATCTCGCGGCTCGACAGCATCTCGGGGTCCTGTCGGGGTTCGCCATCGGGGTCGTCGCCGCGCTCGACGCCGACGAGCAGGTCGTCTTCGAAGCGGACCTCGCCGTTGACGATGACGCCCGGCGAGTCGATGAGACGCATGATGCTCCGCGCCGCGACGCTCTTTCCCGCGCCGCTTTCGCCGACGATACCGAGCACTTCGCCGCGCTGTACCTCGAACGAGATACCGTCGACGGCCCGGACGGTCCCCGCGTCGGTGCGGAAGTGGGTGTGCAGGTCGCGGACGGTGAGTAGCGTGTCAGACATTGGTCGTGGAATCGTGGGGGGCGTCGGCGCGTGAGATGGGTGCCTCTGCAGAACCGCGAGAGCGAGTGCCGACGCCGCCCCGGGGAGGGAGCGATAGTTCGGCGGGCGAGCGACTGGCGGCGGCCGGGCGACTCCCGGCCCCGCGGCGGACGGTCGGTGAGAGGTGTCGTCCGTGCATCGTCAGTCGTTCGACCGCGGGTCGATTGCGTCGCGCAGGCCGTCGCCCAGCAGGTTGAAGCCGACGACCGTCGCGAGAATCGCGAGGCCGGGCCAGAGACTGAACCACGGGTTGACGATCATGTACTGCCGCGAGTTGGCGAGCATCTGCCCCCACGACGGCGTCGGGGGTTGGACCCCGAACCCGAGGAACGACAGCGACGCGACGATGAGGATGTTCACGCCGACCTGCAACGTCGACTGGACGAGCACCGGCGCGAAGCTGTTGGGGATGATGTGGCGGAAGATGATGTGGCGGTCGCGGACGCCGGCGGCCTTCGCGGCCTCGACGTACTCCATCTCCCGGACGCTCAGCACCTGCGAGCGAATCAGCCGCGTGAACACCGGAATCGTCGTGATGGAGACGCCGACGATGGCGATGCCGAGCTCGCGGCCGAACGCGGACATGATGGCGATGACGAGGATGAGGAACGGAATCGCGTACAGCGACTCGACGAACCGCTGGAGCACGTCGTCGACCCAGCCGCCGTAGTAGCCGGAGACCGCGCCGACGACCGTCCCGATGGTCATCCCGATGCCCGTCGCGATGAGACCAACCTGAACGGCGATGCGCGTCCCGTACACCAGCCTGACGAGCACGTCGCGGCCGCGGTGGTCCGTCCCGAGCGGATGCGCCCACGTCCCCGTCCCGAAGCTGTTTTCGATGCCGACCGGCGGGAGCAGGATGGCGCTGCCCGCGGAGTCGCTCTCCGGGTGGTACCAGTACGTCGCCGCGAACTGGTAGTCGAACAGGTCGGCGTCGATGGTCGTCACCAGCGCGACGAGCGTCACGAGCCCGATGACGTAGAGGCCGACGCGCGACGCCGAGTTGCGCTTTAGCTGTCGGAACACCTGCGACGTGCGCGAGACGGCTGAGTGCTCGTCGGCGTCCGCGACGCCGCCCGTGTGAGCCGAGTCGCCGACGGCGGCGGTCGAATCACTCACCGGCACCACCCCCGTAGGAGATGCGCGGGTCGATGACCGCGTACAGCACGTCCACGACGAGCACGCCGAGGACGAACACGATGGCGAAGAATATCGTCGTGCCCATGATGAGCTGGTAGTCCTGCGCTCGGACCGCGGTGATGATGAGGTTCCCCATCCCGTTGATGTTGAAGACCGTCTCGGTCAGCACCGCGCCGCCGAGGGCGGTCGTCATCTGGATGCCGATAACCGTGAGCACCGGCAGTTGGGCGTTTTTGAACGCCTGCCGCCGGAGAATCGTCCGCTCGGAGACGCCGTAGGCGCGGGCGAGTTGGACGTAGTCCTTGTTGAGCACTTCGAGCATCGACGACCGCTCGATGCGCGTGATGGCCGCCATCTGGAGCGTCCCCAGCGTGATAGAGGGGAGTATCAGATGCGACGCGGCGGTCGCGAGCACGTCCAGTCTCGACGTCGCCCCGTCGACCGACGCGGGGTCGGCCCACGGCATGATGAGCCCGCTCGGCGGCAGGAGGTCGCCGTAGTACGCGAACACGATGATGAGCAGCAGGCCGACCCAGAAGCTGGGCGTGCTGACGCCGACGAGCGACGTGATGCGAGCGAGGTGATCGTAGCCGTTGTTACGGTTCTTGGCGGCGAAGATGCCCAGCGGAATCGCGGAGCCGATGGCGAGGGTGAAACTCGACGCGAGGAGCAGCAGCGTCACCGGAAGCCGCTCGAAGATTTTCTCCGTGACCGGGACTCCCCCGTAGTGGATGCTCGTCCCGAAGTCGCCCGTGGCGACGGCCGCGACGTACTTGATGTACCTGATGTACAACGGTTGGTCGAGGCCGTATCTCGCGCGTGCGGCCTCGATGGCCGCCGCGTCGGCGGCCGGCCCGACGAGGATGCGAACCGGGTCGCCGGGAATCGAGTTGATGAGGACGAACGTGACCGTAACGACGAACAGCAATACCGGAACGATTTGGAGTAATCGCCGTCCGATGTAGCCGGTTGTCGTCATTGATTGGGTGGATGGGGAGTGAGCATATAACCTTTGGTAACTGTTACCGACTGTGAGCGTTTATCTGTCGACCGAGACGTTGTTGTAGGAGGTGAGGAGCCGCGGGTTCTGCGGCGAGACCGGGTGGACCTGGAAGTCGCTGACGGTGGACTTCACGCCGTAGGAGTTCTTGTAGTTGAACGCCGGGAGGTGGACTTTCTCCTCCAAGAGCGTCGAGATGGCCGACTGGTAGAGCTGTTGGCGCTCGTCGCGGTCGGTCGACTCGCGCGCGCCCTGAATCTGCGCCATGACCTCGTCGTTCCGGTAGTAGACGCCCTGGTTCACGCCCTCCGAGTCCTCGTGGAACAGGTTGTAGATGAAGTCGTCCGGGTCGGGGTAGCGGACCCACCCGAGGACGTAGATGTTGTAGTCCGAGGCGTTGCCGGTGTACGCGCGGCTGAGCATCGCGCCCCAGTCGAGCCGTTCGACGTGGGCCTCGTAGCCGGCCTCCTTGATGCCGTTGGCGATGGAGAGGCCGATGTTCTCGCGGTTGTCGTCCGGCGGGACGATGATTTTCGCGTCCCAATCGGCGGGGACGCCGGCCTCCTCGAACAGCGCCGTCGCCTGCTCGACGTCCTTGTCGTTCGGAATCTCCATCCACGCTTCGAGCGGCATGTCCCACTCTTCGACCATCGGACCCGGAAGCGGGCCGTACTGGCGGAGTCCGGCCGGGTCGATGTAGCGGTCGACCGCGTCGTCCATCGAGAAGCTGTAGTCGATGGCCTCGCGGACGCGCTTGTCGGCGGTCGGCCCCTCGTTGCAGTTGAACGCGACGTAGAAGTAGCCGACGCTCTCGACCTCGGAGATGCTCGTGTCGTCGGTGCTCTCGACGGTCTCCCAGAGTCGGGGCGGAATCGTCTCGATGACGTCCACGTCGCCCGTCCGGAGGTTGGTGACGCGCGTCGTCGACTCCGTGATGGGCGTGAACTCCACGCCCGCGACGTTGGGCAGTTCGTCGCCCCAGTAGTCGTCCCAGCGTTCGAGCGTGACGTAGTTGCTCTCTTCCCACTCGACGAACCGGAACGGCCCCGAACCGATGGGCTGTTCGGTGCTGAACGCCTCTTTGTCCTCCTCGCGGACGGCCTCGGGCACGACCTGATGGGTGAGGACGTGCTGGAACATCGCGTAGGGGTTCGAGAGGTCGAACTGGACGGTCGTCTCGTCGATAGCCTCGACGGAGTCGATGACGCTGAAGATGCCCAGGAGGGGCGTCTCCTCCTCGATTGGCGCGCGGAACGAGTAGGCCACGTCCTCGGCGGTGACCGGGTCGCCGTTGTGGAACGTCGCGTTGTCGACGATTTCGACGGTGTAACGGGTGTTGTCCCGCTCGATGGTCGGCATACTCGTCGCGAGGTTCGGGACCACGTCCGTCCCCTCGCCGTAGGTGTACAGCTGGCTGAACACCCGGTTTGCGACGAGCGCGTCGGGGTTCGAAAGCTGCGTTATCGGGTCGAACCGGACGGGATTCAGCGACTGTCCGATGTTTATCGTCGCGTCGGAGCTACCGGAGGACGTCTCCGTTCCGCCGCTCGTGGTCGTTCCGCCGCCGCCGTCGCCCTCGGTCGTCGTTTCGGAACCCGAGTCGGACGTACAGCCGGCGAGCAAGACGGGTATCGACGCGCCCGTCGCTTTCAGTATGTTTCTACGTGAGACACTCTCTCTCATCATTGACGCCGAATCATTTCGGCATCACCGACTTAACCGTTTGCATACTACGCATTCGTTTCCTCTTATCCGCGCAGACTGCCGGATGGTGAATTATTATATACGACAAGTGTGCGTATCTCCCTATGGACTCAACGGAGTCACAGTCGCTCCTAGCGGAGATGACGTGGCAGGAAGCCGAAACCGCGTTCGACGAGGCGGACTTCGTCGTGCTCCCCTGCGGGGCAACCGAACAGCACTCGACGCACCTCCCGACCTCGGTCGACTCCATCCGGGCGGAGAACCTGACCGCGGAGCTCGCCGCGGCGGCCCCGGAACACGACCTGAACCTCCTCGTTCTCCCGGTCCTCCCGTACGGCTACTCGGAGCACCACATCAACTACGCGGGGACGATTTCGCTCGGAGCCGACACGTATCAGGAGATAATCATCGACGTGGGCCGGTCGGTCCAGCGCCACGGCGGGACCCGATTTCTCGTCGCCAACTTCCACGGGGGGAACATCGAACCGCACAAACTCGCGCTCGACCGACTCCAGCGCGACCACGGACTCGACTCGTACTACGCCCACTGGACGAACTTCGCCCGCGACCAGTTAGAAGCGCGGTTCGGCACCGAGTGGGGCCACGCCGGCGAGTACGAGACGAGCGTCATCGAACACTACCGGCCCGACCTCGTCCGCGGCGACCGCAAGACGCCGCAGACGAAGAAGAACCGCTACGAGGTCCGCCAGTACGCCCACTTCGACGACCTGACCGTAGAAGGCGGCCTCGGCGACCCGACGCAGTCCGACCCCGAATTCCTCGAAGACGTCATCGAGGCGACGACCGACCGCATCCTGACGCACCTCCGGTCGGAACTGGAGTAACGCGAGCCTCGGCGACGGAAGAACGGACAGAAGCGAGCGAAACCGCGTACCGGAACCGGAGCCGAAACGAGGGCTGATTTTCCCGACGCTCGCCGCCTACAGCGTGAGGTGGAAGGGCGGCTCCGTCCCCTCCGGCAGCGCCGTCTCGTACTCGCCGGGGACCGACGCCTCGAACTCCTCGCGGGCCGCCGCCACCAGCGCCTCGTCCGAAAACAGGTCGAGCGTCGTCGCCGCGAGGACCTTCGCGGCGTACACCGCGGCCTTCGACCCGAAGCTCCCGTTTGCGGCGACCGCCTGCCACGTGTGCGAGGGCGTTCCCACCGGCCACGACGCCGCCCAGAACTGCGCGGTCGGCGTGATCCAGCTCACGTCGCCGACGTCCGTGGAGCCGTTGAGCACGGTCCCCACGTCGTAGGAGGGCTGGGCGTCCGGATACAGCACCGACGAGCGCGCCGCCTCCCGCCGCTCCTCGGAGAGTTGCGCCGTCCGCGCCTCGATGGTCTCCGCCGACAGCGTCTCCCGAAGCTCCGCGGCGAACTCGCGGTCCTCGTCGGTGTACGGGATGGGACCGGCGAGTCGCATGTTCTCCAGCAGTTTGTCCGACAGCGCGTGGTTCGCCACGTAGTCGTAACAGCCGGTGTGGAACCGCCGCGACACCGTCGTCTGGGTCATGAGCGCCGCGCCCTCGGCCACGTCGTCGAGCCAGTCGGTGATGCGGTCGACCTCGTCGCGGGTCGGCGCGCGGACGTAGAACCACGCCGTCGCCTCCGCGGGGACGACGTTCGGCGCGCCGCCGCCATCGGGGATGGTGTAGTGGATGCGGGCGTCGTCGGAGACGTGCTCGCGCATGAACTCCGACCCGGTGTTCAGCAGTTCGACGGCGTCGAGCGCGCTCCGACCCGACTGCGGGCTGTCGGCGGCGTGGGCCGACTCGCCGTGAAACGTGTACTCGACGGAGTTCATCGCGAGCGTCTGCGCCATGAACGGCGCGCTGAGGTGGCTCGGGTGCCACGTGAGCGCGGCGTCGAGGTCGTCGAACGCCCCGTCGCGGGCCATGAACACCTTGCCGACGAGAATCTCCTCGGCGGGACAGCCGAAGAACGTGACCGTCCCCTCGGCCCGCCCGTCGTCGATGGCGCGCTTCGCGGCGAGGGCGGCCCCCACGCCGGCGACGCCGAAGAGGTTGTGTCCACAGCCGTGGCCCGGCGCGCCGACTTCGACGGGTTCCCTGCTCGACGACACCGTCTGGGACAGCCCGGGCAGGGCGTCGTACTCCCCGAGGATGCCGACGTGCGGGTCGCCCTCGCCGTAGGTCGCTTTGAACGCCGTCGGCATCCCGCCGATGTCCTCGGTGACGTCGAACCCGGCGTCGCGGAGGACCGACGAGAGCAACTCGGCGGACTCGGTCTCGTGAAGCCCGAGTTCGGGCGTCTCCCAGAGCGACTCGGCGAGCGAGACGAGTTCCGCCTCCAGCGACTCGACCGTCTCGAACGTCTCGTTGTGGTTCATTGAGTCTCGTCCGAATCGACTGGAGAAACGATAATAACACTTCCGGAGCGGTGGACGTTCGGGCTCCGATTAACCCACAGAAGAGACGATTCACGAGGAACGAATGCGAACACCGGGAGACGCCGAAATCGTGCGAGCGGCGTACCCCCCGCCTTTCGGATGCGTCCGTACCGCTCTCTGCCGATTTCGGTCGCCGACCTCGCCGTCTCTGGGCCGGGGCGTCGCACCCCGATCCGGCGACAGAACATGCGTATCGTTCACAAATGACTCGTTTCGGCGTCGGCTCGGCACGGATTCGCCATCGAACAACTGGTATTCGGGAGAGCCGAAACGACTATGTGCAATGGTGACGACCCGCAGGTAATGACCGAGACCCCGAACGACCGCTCGCTCAAAACGACGGTCACAACCCTCAGAATCGTCGAATTACTCAGGGAACGCGACGGGGCGGGCGTGACCGAAATCGCCCGCGAACTCGACATCGCGCCGAGCACCGCACACACCCACGTGACGACCCTCGAAGCGCAGGAATACGTGGTTAAAGAGGGGGATACGTACCATCTCGGGCTTCGCTTCCTCGGTCTCGGCAACTTCGTCCGGACGCGGAAACGCAAATTCGGGAAGGCCGAACACTACACTAACGTCCTCTCCGAGGAGTCGGAACGCCGTTCTATCTTCACGGTCGAGGAGCACGGGCGGGGCGTGTACGTCCACACCGCACCCGGAAAACACGGCGTCTGGACCCAGTCGACCGTGGGAAAGCGCGTCTATCTCCACTCGACGGCGAGCGGGAAGGCAATCCTCGCCCACATGCCGACAGAGCGGGTCCACGAAATCGTCGACCGCGTCGGCCTCCCGAAGGAGACCGAACAGACGATTCACGACGAGGAGGCGCTGTTCGACGAACTCGACGAGATCAGAGAGCGCGGCTACGCGCTGAACGTCGAAGAGCAGATTAGCGGCGTCCGAGCGGTCGGAGCCCCCGTCATGGGACCGGACGGCGACGTGTTCGGCGCGCTGAGCGTGGCCGGCCCATCTAATCGGATGAAGGGCGAGCAGTTCGACCGTCTCACCGAAGTCCTCCTCGGCATCGCCGAGGAGCTCGAACTGAGCATCGCGCTCTCCTGAACGCGCCGCAGTCGTCCTCGCAGTTCTCCGGTCAACGTTACATCGCTATTAGTGTAACTCGAAACGGACCACCCCGTCCGAGACGCGGCACAGTCCGGGGGCAAAAAAACGAAAACGGAAACGGCCTCGTTAGGCCGGCGAGTAGCGCGGGTACGCGCTGTCGACGGCCTGCGCGTCCTCTTCGAGGAGGGCGACGACGAGGTAGTCGGCGTAGTCGGCGAAGTAGTCCACGAGCCGCGAGATGCGGTTCGAGTCGATGGCCTCAAGCGAGTCGAGGACCATGAACGGCACCGTCTCGTAGACGTCGTGAATGAGGTAGCCCGCGAGCGCGAACACGAGGCCGGTCACCTCGCGCTCGGACTCCGAGAGGTGCGCCACGGAGTCCTCGTAGCTCACGCCGTCTTCGTTGGTCCGGATGACGTGGAGGTCGAAGACGGACTTCGTGACCTTCCTTCGGCCCTCCCGAACCCGCTTTTCGGTGCGCTCGATCCAGATGCGTTCGAGGTTGTCGTATTCGAGCACGTCGAGCACGTCGTCCATGTGGGTGTTGAACTCCTCGACGGCCTCGGATTCGAGGCGCTTGATGCGCGTTCGAAGCTCTTCGAGTTCGTCTTCGATATCCTCGCGGGCCGCTTCGAGTTCGTCGCGCTCGTCGAGTTTGCCCTCGATGTCGTCGATCTCGTCTTCGACGTCTTCGAGGTCGCTGCGGAGGCGTCCGAGGTCGTATTCGAGCTGGTTCGCCTCGCG
Organism: Haloferax sp. KTX1; assembly: GCF_902410085.1. Lineage (NCBI taxonomy): Archaea > Methanobacteriati > Methanobacteriota > Halobacteria > Halobacteriales > Haloferacaceae > Haloferax > Haloferax sp. KTX1. Next base: position 64,950 of record NZ_CABPRH010000018.1, read on the forward strand.
GTGGAGGTCGAGCAGGTCGCCGTGTTCCTCGCTTTCGAGTTCGTCGACCGTCTGTTCGAGCGACTCGATTTCGGCTTCGAGGTCCGAGCGGTCGGACTTGAGCTCCTCGATGCGCTCCTGGCGAGTCTCGCGCTCGCTTTCGATTTCAGACAGGCGGCGCTCGATGCGGTCGCGCTCGCGCTGGCGGCGCTCGTAGGTGGACTTCTCGTCTTCGAGTTCGGAGAGCTGTTCGCGGTGTTCGCGATTGTCTTCGAGTTTCCCCTCGCGGAGCGTCCGGAGACGTTCGATCGTCCCTTCGATTTCGGACTTGTCGACCTCGGAGCCGCACGTCCAGCAGACGACCTGGTCGTCGCCGAGCAGTTGGTCGGTGACGCTCCCGCCGGAGTCGTCGGCGTCTCGGAGCGCGTCGACGACGTCCGAGGAGGTTCCAGAGAGCATCTCCTCGTTGAACTGAATCACGGACTGAAGCTCGTTGACGGTCGACTGAATCTCCTGTCGGCGCGTCCGGAGCCGGCTGATCTCGGAGTCGATTTCGTCGATCTTGCCGCCGACGACCTCGGGGAGGTCCTCGGCGTCGTCCGAAAGTTCGTCTTCCTCGGATTCGAGCGCGTCGAGGCTCTGTTTCTCCGTCTCGATGCGGCGGTCGACGTCGTTGATGTCGCGGCGCTTGCTCCGGAGGTCACCGAGCTTGGATTCGAGTTCGCTCTCGACTTCCTGACGCTCGCTCACGCTGGCGTCGTACTCCTCGACCTCCGTTTCTTTCTCGGCGAGTTCGTCTTCCTTCTCCTCGATTTGGTCTTCGAGCTTCGTCCGCCGGCGTTCGAGCTGCGGCAGGCGGTCAGAGAGGTTGCTGAGCGTCGAGAGCTCGTCGGCGATATCGCGTTTCTCCTGCTGGAGCGACTCGATCTGCTCGTTTATCGACTCGACATCGACCGGGCGCATGATGAGGTCGCGGAGGTCGTCGCCGCGGGCGACCGCCTGCCGGGCGTCGTTCGTTTCGAGCAGGAACGCAAACAGGTCGGCGAGGTCCGGGTCGTCGAGGACCGGGTTCCCGCCGGAGATGACCGCGTCGCCCTGTCGCTCGAACGTCCGGGTGTACGTCTCGTCGCCGATCGTGAGTTCGACCGACCCCTCGTCTGCGTCGCCTTTGAGCGCGACGTCGTCGCTCCCGTGTGCGGCCATGATGGACCGCAAGAGCGACGTTCGGTTCGTGGCGTTCCGACCCGCCAACACCGTCACGCCCGGCTCGAACGACGTTGACAGGTCGTCAATGCCACCGATGTTCTCGACCGAAAGGTGGACTTTGGATCTTGACACTTGTTCTGAGCTCATACCTTGATGCTATAGGTACATCAATATAAAATCACCCGTTGAATCGAGCGGAATGTGACAGAGCTAAGTATGTAATCGTTTAGTTCGACGTGCTTTCGTCGCAGTCGCACCCGCCGCGCCGAAGCAGTTCGACGACTTCGTACTGCGTCCCGCAGTCTCGGCAGTACACCTGCGTATCGACGAGGACGTCGAAGTCTCCGAGCCGGAGTTTGCTCGTGTTGCGGAGCGAGCTCAGGCTCTGTTCGATGACCGCGACCAGTCGGCCGCGGAGTCGCTGGATGGACTCGACGACGTTGTCGATTCTGTTCCCGGACGAGGACTCTTTCGAGACGCCCCGAATCTCCGTCAGATACGTGTAGACCGCCTGATGAGAGACGAAGTCCGAGAGCAGTTGGTCGACGTCGACGCCGCGGGACTGGAGCGTGTTCTTCGCCTGAACGCGCATCCCCTCCGTGGTCTCGTCGCCGGTGAGAAGCGTATAGAGGTTCTCCACCTCGCCTTCGAGAACGTCCTCGCCCGCCTCGCGCAGCGCGGCGTCGAGCACCCGTTCGTTCATCAGATCCGCGAGGTCCCGGAGGCTGTCGCTGTCCTCGGGGGCCGTCCACCGCTCGGCGAGTCGCTCGCCGAACCCGTCTAAGTCGTACGTCTCGATGACCCGCTCTACCTTACTCAGGCGACGGTTCGTGCTTTGATCGGTACCCATTACCCGGATTTCACACGGTAGCGTAAAATATCTTCAGGTTCGAGCCCGGTTCGACCGCCCGAGCGGTGCGCCCACGGACTGAATCGAAGGGGGCGTATCCGGCAGTGCCGGACCGAGCGCGCGAACGAAGAGCCGGTGGCGCGGGCCGGTGTCCCTCAGACCGACGAACCGGACTCGGCCGTACCCGGACGTTGGTCATCAAAAAATGGAGTATCAATGGGACGTGGTGCTCGGGTGGCGGCCGCACTGCATATCCGCGAGTACCGATTGGCAGGTGTACTCCGCGGCGGCCACCGAGCGTACGTGATGGTCGTCGTACTGATGGCTATCGTGCTGGACGCACGGGATACTGGTCGCACGTGGTCAGACCGATCTGACCACACGTTACCACGAGACACACCAACATAACAGTTGTGTAGTTGGCGATCGCGGTCACACGGACGGAAGTCGGAGCTATCCGTCGAACGAGAGGATAGCACGAGGCGGACGTCTCAGACTGGTTGGCTCCACTCTGCGGCGTCGCGTCGTGGCACGCCTCCGGGGCGACCGCCATCGAACATTGACGTGGTCCATATCCGACGATGCCGGACCGGCGGAGGCGATCGTGCATCGACGCGAAAAGCGCGGGGACGGACGACTCGGGCGATAGGGGCCGTTCGAAAAGGCGGGTTCGGTCACGGGGAGACGATCGGAACCCACAAATATCGCGCGGAGCTACGCGGGCGAGTCACCGGGCGCTTCCTCGTCGAAGTCAGTGTTTGAGGTAACCGCCGTCGACGGCGATGGACTCGCCGGTTATCCAGTCGCCCTCCTCGGAGAGCAGGAGAACCGCGACGTGGCCGACTTCTTCGGGCTGGCCGATTCGGTCGAGGATGTGCGCGTCGAGCGTCCCCGCGAGGATTTCGTCCGACGACTTACCGGACTGCTCGGCGTGCTCGTCGAGCCACGTCTCGACCATCGGCGTCTCGACGGTACCCGGTTTGAGCGCGTTGACGGTGATGCCGTGGTCGCTCAGTTCCTTCGCCAGCACGGTCGTGAAGGCGAGGACCGCCGCCTTGGACGCACCGTACGCGCCCTGTCCGGCGAACGGTCGCTCCGCGCCGACCGACGAGATGTTGACGATGCTCCCCTCGACGTCTCGGTCGACCATCCGGGCGGCGACGGCCTTGGAGACGAGGAACGTCCCCTTGGCGTTCACCTCGAAGTGGAGGTCCCAGTCGTCTTCGGTCGTTTCGAGGAGCGGGACGGCCTGCTGGACGCCCGCGTTGTTCACGAGGCCGTGGATGTCACCGAGCGCCTCGATGGCGGCGTCGACGGCGGTTTCGACGCCCGCGGCGTCCGTCACGTCGACCTCGTACACCGCGGCCTCGCCGCCCTCCTCGCGGACGAGTTCGGCGGCCTCGGCGGCCACTTCGGGTTTCGTGTCGAAAATCGATACGTCGGCTCCGGCGCGGGCGCAGCGGACCGCGATACCGCGGCCGATGCCGCGCGCGCCGCCGGTGACGACGATATGCTTGTCTCTCAGTCGGGTGTCTGTGTGCGTGCTCATAGTCGATAGTACCGGGATATCGTATAAATAATTGCGCTGTGCGGCGGTCGGTTACTCGTCGCGCTCGGCGACGACGGGGTTGGTGAGCGTACCGATGCCCTCGATTTCCACGTCGACGCTGTCGCCCGGTTCGAGCAGTTCCGGCGGGTCGCGGAAGATGCCGACGCCGCCGGGCGTGCCGGTGGAGATGACGTCGCCCGGTCGGAGCGTCGTGATGCCGCTTATGTACTCGACGACCTCGTCGACGCCGAAGATGAACTCGGAGGTGTTGGACTCCTGTTTCGTCTCGCCGTTGACGCGGCAGGCGACGTCGAGGTCGTGCGGGTCGACGTCGCCCTCGGGGACGAACGCCGGTCCCATCGGTGCGAACGTGTCGTAGCTCTTGCCGCGGAAGAACTGGCCGTCGTCGAACTGGGCGTCCCGGCCGCTCACGTCGTTGATAGCGGTGTAGCCCGCGACGTAGTCGAAGGCGTCCTCGGCGTCGACGTTCTTGGCCGTCTGGCCGATGACGACACCGAGTTCGACCTCGTAGTCGACCTCGTCGATGGCCGCCGGGTGGACGATGGGGTCGCCGGGGTTCGTGACGGACGTGCCGGCCTTGCCGAACAGAAGCGGACGTTCGGGCACCTCTTCGTCCTGTTCTTCGGCGTGGTCGTGGTAGTTGAGCCCGACGCAGACGATTTTGCCGGGGCGCGGGACGGGCGCGAGGAGCTTCACGTCCTCGACGGGGACCGACTGGTCCTCGGCGGCGTCCGCGGCGTCCTCGACGACGGTGAGGAAGCCGGGGCTGTTCAGGTTCTGGACGGTGACGTCTTCGCGGAGGCCGGAGAGCGGGACGACGTCGTCGTCGCGGCGGACGCCCCATTCGGGGGCACCGCCCGCGGTGTATCGAACGAGTTGCATCGTTACACTCTGCCACACCGTGATACGTAACTGTTGCGCTCTACGCAGCATTGCGACAGCGGGGATAGGCCCGCGGCCCGCCGACTACGAGTACGTCAGGTTCACCTCGATGACGTTCGCGCTCTTGAGAATCTGGTTCGGCAGTTCCTCGGTGAACCGCTCCTCGCGCATCCGGCTTTTCGGCCCCGAGACGCTCACGGCGGCGATGGCGTAGTCGTCCTCGTTGAGTATCGGCGCGGCCACACAGCGCATTCCCTTGACTCGTTCTTCGTCGTCGTACGAGTAGCCGCGCTCGCGGACCTGCTCCAGCACGTCGAACAACTCCTCGCGGTCGGTGATAGACCGGTCCGTCACCGCCTCCAAGCCGTGGCGATCGAGGATTCGCTCGACTTCCTCCCGCGGCCGGTTCGACATGATGGACTTCCCGAGGGCCGTCGTCTGCAGCGGAACGCGCATCCCGGCGTGGGTGTCCAATCGGACGGCGTCGGGACCCCGCGAGCGGTACAGGAAGACGCCGACGCCGTGTTCCTCTATCATCAGGTTCGCGTGCTCGCCGGTCACCTGCGCGAGTTCGTTTATCTCGGGGCGGGCGATTTGGAACACCTTCTGTCGCGACCGCGCGTGCGCACCCAGTTGGAGAAAGCGAGTGCTGACGTAGTAGGTGTCGCCCTCCTTGACGAGGTACTCCTGTTGCTCCAGCGTCCGCAGGTGGTCGTGAATCGTGCTGGTGGGCTTGTCCAGCCGCTTGGCTACCTCCGAGACGCCCGCCCCGTCGAGTTCCCGCAAGAGGTCGACGAGTTCGAGCGAGATTTTGACCGCGTTGACCGGAACGTCTGACGTCATAGTTAGGTATGAAACTCCATCCTTCAAAGGTCTTTCCGCTATGGCCGGACGTGCGGCCGGTACCGGAAGCGGCGAGCCGGGACAGGCCACCGAGGAGGAATCCAACGAGTGAGCGCCGCGGGGCCGCGAGTACCTAAATAACTGAAAAAACGGCGTGAGCGAACGCGGGCGCGCGATCCGTACCCGGCGCGCTCGACTCTCGAAGCGTCTCAGCTGAACTGCGGGATGACTTCGTCCGCGAACAGTTCCATGCCGTCGGTGTCGGGGAAGTCGATGAACCAGCCCTGGAACTTCGTCACGCCCGCGTCGATGCGGCGCTCGATGGCCTCCGCGCACTCCTCGGGCGTCCCCATGATGAAGTACTCGCGGGCGTCTTCTTCCGTCACGATGGGCGCTTGGTCCTGGTACTCCGCTTCGAACTGGATGGGCGTCATCAGGTCGAGCAGGCGGTCGAACTTCTCCTCGTCGCGGGTGCAGATGACGTGCCCGTCCCACGAGTACTCGATTTCGTCGGGGTCGCGGCCGACGGTCTCGCAGTGGTCTTCGATGACGCCGATCTTGTGTTCGAGCGTCTCCACGTCGCCGTTGAACACGTCGGTGTTCCACACGTCGGCGTGCTTGGCGACGAGTTTGAGCGTGACCTCCTCGCCCTGTCCACCGACGAGGATGGGCGGGTGGGGGTCTTGGAC
>NZ_CABPRH010000019.1:0-56707 GCF_902410085.1 Haloferax sp. KTX1
CTCATCTCCGTACGCGAGTGGTTGTCATCCCATGTCGGGAGCAAAGGACAGTTAGCCCGGCGCGCCGAACGGCGACGTATGGACGCAGCACTCATCATCCTCGACGGGTGGGGACTCGGCGACCACGACCGCCGCGACGCAATCAAGGCGGCGGACACGCCGAACTTCGACCGCTACCGCGACGCGGGAGCCTTCGGGACGCTCATCGTCGACGGCCGGCGCGTCGGTCTCCCGGACGGCCAGATGGGCAACAGCGAGGTCGGCCACCTCAACATCGGGGCCGGTCGCGTCGTCAAGCAGGCGTACACCCGCATCGGCGACAGCATCGACGACGGCTCGTTCTTCGAGAACGACGCCATCACGGCCGCCTACGACCACGCCGACGAACACGACGGGCGCGTCCACCTCATGGGCCTCGTCTCCGACGGCGGCGTCCACTCCGACCAACAGCACCTCCACGCGCTCATCGAACTCGCCGCCGACCGCGGCGTCGAGGCCGTCACCCACGCCTTTACCGACGGCCGCGACACCAGTCCCACCGGCGGCGAGGCGTACCTCTCGGACCTCGAAGCCGTCGCCGACGAACAGGGCACCGGGGGCGTCGCCACCGTCTCCGGGCGCTACTACGCGATGGACCGCGACCAGAACTGGGAGCGCACCAAGCGCGCCTACGACGCCATCGTGGAGCGCGAGGCCGAGTGGACCGCCGACACCGCCGTCGACGCCGTCACCGCGTCGTACGACCGCGGCGATACCGACGAGTTCGTCGAGCCGACCGTCGTCGACGACGCGCCCGCGCTCGAAGACGGCGACTCGGTCGTCTTCTTCAACTTCCGCGCCGACCGCGCGCGACAGCTCGTGCGGATGCTCTGCGACATCGAGCCCGTCTGGGAGTTCGAGACGACGCCGCCGGAGGTGCTCATGACGACGATGACGCAGTACGACAAGACGTTCGACGTCTCTGTCGCCTACCCGCCGGAACAGCCCGAAGACACGCTCGGCGAGGTGCTCGCCGAGGAGCACATGACGCAGCTTCGCATGGCCGAATCGGAGAAGTACCCCCACGTCACCTACTTCCTCAACGGCGGCCGCGAGGTCGAGTTCGACGGCGAGATTCGGGAAATCGTCGAGAGCCCCGACGTGCCGACCTACGACCTCCAGCCCGAGATGTCCGCGAGAGAGCTCACCGACACGGCCATCGGTATCATCGAGTCCGACGACCCGAACGTGATGGTGCTCAACTACGCCAACCCCGACATGGTCGGCCACACCGGCGACTACGAGGCCGCCATCGAAGCGGTCGAGGCCGTCGACGAACAGCTCGGGCGGCTCGTCGAGAGCGTCCGCGCCCACGGCGGTCACGTCTGCATCACGGCCGACCACGGCAACGCCGACGACATGGGCACCGAAGACGACCCCCACACGGCCCACACGTTCAACCCCGTCCCGTTCGTCTACCTCGCGGCCGACCGCGACGACGAGGCGGCCGCGGAGAACGACGCCGAGGGCGAGCACACCGACCTCGACTCCGACCACCCGCTTTCGGGCGGCCGGACCGTCCGCGAGGGCGGCTCGCTGTGCGACATCGCGCCGACTATCCTCGAACTCGTCGGCGTCGACCAGCCGACCGCGATGACCGGCGAGTCGCTGTTAGAATAGGTCACCACCCACACGCTCGGTTCGATTTCCTTTGTTTTCCTACGCGCCCGAGCCGCTTCGATAGCGACGGTACGCGGTCGGCACGAGCATCGACACGCCCGCGACGGCGACAAGGACGACGAACTCCGGGCGGACGGCCGCGGCGAGGGACTCGGTCGTGAGCGTCTCGACGGACGCGCCGGCGACGACGCCCGCGACGGCCCACGGAAGTTCGCCGACGGCGGTTCCGAGCGCGAACGCGCCGAGTCGGACGTTGGCGACGCCCGCCGCCACCGACACCACGTCGGAGGGAATCGGAAGCAGGCGGCTCGCGGCGACGCCCCGCACCGAGCCCGTCTGTTCGACCGTTCGCTCGCCGACGTCGGCGAGTCTGGTCGCTCCCCGGTAGCGCCGCGCGAAGAGGAACGGCGGGACGCTCGTGAGGACGATGAGCGCCAGCGCCAACGGCACGCCGACCGGGCCGAGGCCGTAGCCGACGACGAGCGCGAGGAGCGTCGTCGGCCACGCGAGAAGGGGTCTCACGAGCGCGAGCGCGCTCGCGACGACGACGAGTCGCACGGGGTCGGCGGCGACCCACGCCGCGCGCGCGATGACGGCGTCTGGCGACGCAAGCAGGAAACCGGCGACGACGGCCGCGAGCGCGAGGCCGGCGGCGAGACGCGGACGGGGCACGGAAGCTCTGGAGTCGGTCGTCGCGCCGCGACCAAACGCTTTGTGCTTCGGAGGGCTTTAGCCCGACCCCGTTCGATTGGCTCCCGAACCGTGACCGAGCCCACACGCGACGAGCGCGTCGAACTCGCGGTCGACCTCCTCGCGCACCTCGAAGCCGACGAACTCTCCCTCGCCGAGGTCGTCGACCGCATCGAGACGGTCACCACGGACCCGACGCTCACGCGCGACATCCTCGACGCGGCGGAGCTTCGGGGCATCATCGAGCGCGACGGCGGCCGCATCCGCCACAACCGCGGCGGCACGTTCGTCCGGTTCGAGAGTCAGGTCGTCCAGCGCGAGGGCGACTTCGACTGCCGCCGCTGTGGCGCGTCCATCTCGACGGGCCACTTCGTGCGGTTCGAGTCGGGGGAACTCGGGCCGTTCGGCTCGTCGTGCGTCAGAAAAGTGCTCGGTCGGGAGTGACGCTCGCGGGGCCGCGACCGGCCGGTGGCCGGGGGTCGCGTTACCGCCCGCGGCGGAGTTCTTCGATGAGCTGTTCGACCAGCTCCTGCTGGTGGCGAATCTGCTCGCTTTGGGCCTCGACGACCTCGCGGAGCGACTCGATTTCGGCGGCGAGTTCGGCGTAATCGGCGTCCGAACCGGCGCCTCCGGCCGCCTCGGACTCGGCGGCCGACTCGAATCCCGACCCCTCGAACCCGAGGTCGCCGGCGTCGGCGACGTTGTCGGCCGACTGCTCAGTGGCCGGCGATTCGGTGGCCGACCGAGTCGTCGCGGCCTCGGCCGCCTTCGCTTCCGCCACCGCGCCGGTCGCGGACGTGGCTTCGACCGACTGGTTCCGGGCGGCCCGCTGGGCCGGTTCGGCTGGCGCGTCGCCCTCGGAGCGGGTGGCGTTCGCCGGCTCGTCGGAGAGTTCGCCGGGGTTCGCGCTCAGCGGGTCGGGGCCCGCGCCGAAGTCGGTGTTGTCGCGCTCCGTGTCGGCGGACTCGGCGTTCGCCTGCGCTTTTTCCATCTGGACGCGGAACTCTTCGAGGCTGCCGACGCCGTGGTAGTCACACAGCGCCCGCGCGAGTTTCTCGCGGACGAGCCGCGCCTGCTCGTTGGGAATCTTGAACCGCTCTTGGCGGCCGTCGACGGTGAGCACGACCGTCGTGGCGACGCTCCCCGACTCGAATTCGAGGTCGGTCACGTCGGCGAAGCGGTACGACTCGTAGTCCTCGTCCCAGACCGCGCTCCCGATGTGCCGGACGACGCGGGCGTCGGTGATGACGAACGTGAGTTCGCTGAACCGGAACGCCTGCACGAGGCGTTCGCCGTCCTCGTCGGTCACGCCGGCGGCCGCGAGGACGCCCTCGACGATTGGCTGGAGCGCGTCGTCGAGTCGCTTCGAGGACAGCGAGAACGTCTCGCTCCCGTCGAGGCCGTAGTCCAGCGATATCTTCGCTTTTCGTCGCCCCTCCTTGACGGACAGTCGCTCGGCGGCGTGCGAGAATTCGTCGACGGACTCGTCCGAAAGGAGGCCCTCGGCCCGATAGACGAGCGTCCGCGTCGGAGTTACAAACAGTTCGTCCTCGCCCCCGAGGTGGACGCGGGTCACCACGTCTTCCTCTCCGAGGACGGACTGGACGATCTCCGGTTGGCTCATGCGTGTGTGCATCCGGTGTTGGGACATAAATCCGCGGGTGATGACTCGAATCGAGTGGCGTGGTGACTCGCCCCGCGGCCATCGAAGATGAGAAGCTTAAATACAACCAGCACACAACGGGAAGTTGAGCCCGGGTGGCTTAGCTGGACATAGCGCCGCACTCATAGGGTTTCACAATCGGTGCGGAACGCCTTGGAAGCCTCCGCCCCCCGCGAGGTCATGCCGGCCTCGCACCTGGGACATGCGGAGATCGTGGGTTCGGAGCCCACCCCGGGCATTCTTCGATTTCAGTACGTGGCCGACTGATACGGGAGTCACGACGTCGTCTCCTGATTGCACACTCGTTTTAAGCCCACACGGGTTCGTCTGAAACCTCGCCACTGAAGACGCATATCTCGTCATCAAGATGCTTCAATCCCACAAGGGTTCGTCTGAAACTGGCGTTCTGGTACTTCGATAAGCAAGCAGCACGCGCTTCAATCCCACAAGGGTTCGTCTGAAACCCGCCACGCTCACGTTCGGCGCGCTCACGAACGGCGCTTCAATCCCACAAGGGTTCGTCTGAAACGTGCGGGGAGAGCACCGAGACACCGCCGATAACAACAGCTTCAATCCCACAAGGGTTCGTCTGAAACTTGTCGCGGTCGACTCGTGTGAGGTTAACACTGGCTTCAATCCCACAAGGGTTCGTCTGAAACCACTCGGCACCGCCGGCCTCCGCTTTCTCCCGAAGGCTTCAATCCCACAAGGGTTCGTCTGAAACGATTGACGGACAGACCATCGACATCGGCGATAGGACGCTTCAATCCCACAAGGGTTCGTCTGAAACGACGTTGCCATGATAGCGGGCGCGGCGGAGTTGAGGCTTCAATCCCACAAGGGTTCGTCTGAAACGGCAAGACGACGAACGTCCTCACGCCGACCGAGGCGCGCTTCAATCCCACAAGGGTTCGTCTGAAACCAGCCCGAATTCACGGGGGTAGGCGGCTGTACATGGCGAACTCACATCAACGTTTCCGTCGACCCCCAATTCCCCCGAGCCCCCCGGGGGGTCGACGGAACGACGGTTCAGCACCGGCGGTTGAGAGCCACTTCCGGAGAGATGCGTCATGCGTCCGTCTCGTCAGTGAGCCTCGACCGAACGCTGAAAAAACCGAAGGCGGAGTCGATGGCGCTAGTCCAGCGGGTCGTCGAGTTCGCCCATGACCGCTTCGAGGGCGTCGGTTGCGGTGAGGAGGCCGACGACCTCGCCGTCTCGCAGGACGAGCGCGAGTTCCTGGTCTTCGGCTTGGAACTGGTCGAACGCGTCGCTGACGTTCGTGTCGGCGGCGAGCGTCATCGTCGGCGCGGCGATTTCCTCGAACGAGCGCTCGCCGGCGCGGAGCGCCTCGAAGTTGTCGATGATGGAGGGCGCGTAGACGACGCCGCGGAAGTCGGTGAGCGAGTCGCCGACGAGCGGGAAGCGGGTGTGGGGGGTGTTTCGAATCCGGTCGAAGTTCTCGCCGGGCGTCGCCGTCGTCGAGAGCGAGACGATGTCGTTGCTGGGAATCATAATCTCGCTGATGGAGAGCTCGTCCACGTCGAGCGCGTTGAGCACCTCGTCGCGGCGCTCCTCGGGGAGTTCGCCCTCTTCGAGCAGGGAGTGCAGGCGCTCGCGGAGTTGCCCGCGGGACTCGATGACGTCGGTCTCGGTTTCGAGCCACGCGCCCGACATCTCGATGCCGAAGAGCTTGAGCGTCCACTTGGCGACCCAGTCGCCGAACTTGATGATGGGCGAGATGGCGACGTAGAACCAGTGGAGCGGCGTCGCGCCGTAGCGACAGACCATCCGGGAGCGCTCGACGCCGAGGTACGTCGGCGTCTGCTCACCGTGGGTGAGGTGCAGGAGGTTGATAATCAGGTAGGCGATGAGCGCGCCGGCTCCGATGGTCGCGAGCGTCGTCCCGGCGAAAAGCGGTTCGAGTAGCGGTTCGAACAGCGCCGCCAGCGCGGGCTCGGCGACGATACCGACGGCGATGCTCGACGCCGTGATTCCGACCTGACAGGTCGTGAGATACAGTTCGAGTTCTTGGGTCATCTCCCACGCGCGTTCGAGTCGGGAGTCGCCGTCGACGAACTCGGATTCGGTGAACTGCCGCGCACGGGTCAGCGCGAACTCGATAGCGACGAAGAAACCGTTCGTGAGGATGAGTAACGCCCCCGCGACGAGGCGTATACCGATCTCTGTTGGGTTCATCTGTGTCGGTGTCCCGTTCGTTCGGGGCCGACCCGTTAGAAAGCATCGGCCGTCCGGAAATACATAAGTTACTTTATCGGGAGTTGCATTTTATCTGGATTTGATTGCTGTTCTGATGAGAGCGGGCGAGAAAGTTAATGCCGCAGCGGACACAGGAGCAACTGAATGACGAGTCGAGAACTCGACGCGCTGGACAGGCAGATACTGTACACCCTGCAGGCGGAGGCGCGCCGCACGTCGTCGACCGACATCGCCGACGAACTCGACGCCTCGGCGAGCACCGTCCGGAACCGCATCCAGCGGCTCGAAGCCGACGGGGTGCTCCGCGGCTATCACGCCGACGTGGACTACGAGCGGGCGGGCTACCAGCTGTACACGCTCATCGTCTGTACGGCACCGATTCCGGAGCGCGAGGAGCTGGCCGAGGCCGCCGCCGCGGTCCCCGGCGTCGTCGAGGTACAGGAGGTGATGACCGGCGAGCGGAACGTCATGGTCCGGGCCATCGGCGTCGACGGCGACGACCTCAGCCGAATCGGCGAGGAGTTGGACGAACTGGGGCTTCGCGTCTCCGACGAGGACCTGATTCGGAACACCCACCGCCGGCCGTACGCGAAGTTCGGCGACGGGGGCGGCGAGTAACCCGGCCGGGAGCCGACGCGCGAAACGCCGCCACTCGGGCCCGGTACCGGTCCCCCAATCGCTCGGTAGACGAAACGAATCCACGGGCCGTGACACGCCGTCTCAGTGGCGAATGCGCTCTCATCGATACCCGGTAACGCGGTTCCCGAACCACCGGTACAGCTTTGACAGGTGATAACGAACTGGTAATCGCCGTTGTCAGAGACCCTCCCGTTCGCGTCGGTCTCTCGCCGACCGGACGCCCCCCACCCCCCACCACCACCATCACCACCAGAGCGGTTCAACGCGCTCCGACAACGGGTAGTCGCAGCTGAAACAGCATCGCGCGGCCGAGTCTCCCGCACTCGCCGCGTGGTACGCTACGTGGTTTCATCGGACGGCCGCCCCCGGTCGTTCGCTTCCGACGGCGTCCACGACTGGGTTTTCCGTGCTCCGCTGTACTCGTGAGCCGTGAGCGACGCGCCCGCGGCGGCCGACGAGGTTGTGCAGGCCGCGACCGGCTCAGTCGAGTCGCTCGACCTGAATCAGCGCGACGGGGTCGTCCCAGCCGTAGACGGCCGGGTCGAGGTCGCCGTCGCCGACGATGCCGGCGTGCGGCGCGACGACGCCGCCCTCGGCGAGGTCCGGGTCGCTCATCCCGGTTCCCTCGGTCCCGGAGTCGATGCCGTAGAGGGCCTGTGCAGGGGGGACCATGTCGCCGTACGCCTCGGTGTTGACCTCAGTTCCGGCGTCGTAGCTGGCCGCGAAGTACGACCGCGACTCGTTTACCCGCTCCGGCAGCGGCACGGTGTCGAGGCCGGCGAAGCCGTCGTTCGTACCGATGAGCATGCTGACGAAGGAGAGATACGCGCCGCTGGCGTCGGTCTCCAGTTCGAGCGTGACGGCCGCGGGGAACATCTCGCTCGCCGGGAGCTCCTCGGGGACGAGCGGCGCGTCGGCGACCGCGACGCCGCGCACGTCGTCGCTCTCCTCGGCCAGTTCACCGAGCGGGCCGAGGTTTCCGTTCTCGGCGAGTTCCCTGATGGCGTCGCTCGCCGGGTCGCCGACGGCGAACAGTTCCACGCCGGCGCGGTGGGCGACCACCGCCGGCGGGGTGAACGGCTGTCCGGTCGTGAGGTTCGCCACCGTCACGCGGTAGGTCCGCGCGGACTGTCCGTTCCCGTCGGTCCCGTTTCCGGCCGATTGGCCCGGCAGGCTCGCGCTACCCAGACAGCCGGCGAGGGCGGCCAGCACGCCCGCGCCGGTCAGTCCGAGTGCGGTTCGTCGCGTCGTCGGAGTCGTCGTGTCTCTCATTGGTCTCACGTGTGGTCGGTGCCACGACGAGGAAGACGCGAGACCGGCTAAAGGCGGTTTTTCGAGATTCGGGGAGACTCCGTGACGAATCGGGGTCGAGTCAGTACCAAATTCGGACGGGGTGCGAGCGGGACGGGTCTGGCGCGTGCGATACCGCCGGGGCGCTCACCGGACCGTCACGTAGGTCAGGAACGCCAGCGCGACGAGTTGGAGGCCGCGGAGGACCAACACGGCCTGCTGGACGTGGGGGTCCCCGGAGTAGAGGCTCTGCATCGTGAAAAAGAAGTAGAGCGCGACGGCGTTCTCGACGAGCATGACGACGGCGAACGCGAGCAGGCCGAGGACGAGCGAGGTGCGGAACGTCCGGTAGTTGCGAATCCACACGGCGGTCAGCGCCGCGAGGAGGACGATGTTCACGCCCGAGAGGGCGCTCGCCGCCACGATTTGGGTGTCCATTGCCATGATCAATCGAGCTGTGTCGCGATCTCTTCGAAGGTGTCGCGGTACCGTTCGAACTGGTCGGTGAGGAAGTACAGTCGCCCGTACTTGTCGCCGCCGGCCTCGACGACGCCGTGGGATTCGAGAGCGTCGAGGTGGTGTCTGACGGTCTTGTAGCCCACGTCGAGTTCGTCGGCGAGGCGGTTCGCGTTCCGCGGGCGCTCCGAGAGGACGCGGATGATGCGGACGCGGTTCTCGCCGCCGCGGGTCGCCGTGAGCAGATACCAGAGCGCCTTTTCCATCGACTGTTCGTTCGGTTGATTGGTCGAGCGCGGTATTATTCTCGCGGGTGCCGTTCGACGCGACGGGTTCGATTCGGCGACGCCCGACCATGAGCGTTGTTCCAGTTCCGTACCAAATTCGGGTGGAGTCTCCGGGCGCGTCGAGGCCGCCTCGCCACTGGGCCGAGCGAGGCCGGGCCGACTGAGGACCCCGCCGACGGCAGTAAGGGATATGTCGGTCGCGTCCTACGAAAACTCGTATGGACGACGACGCCGGACGGAACGCGTGCGCCATCGAATCCCCGAAGGGCAGACCCTGCCCCTTCTGCGGCACGTCGATGGACCACCGCCACTGCAAGTACGTCTGCCCGGAACACGGGGTCGTCTACGACTGCAGCGACACGTTCTGGTAACGAATCCTGACAGGAGACGCTCGAAACGGGGCCGCCGCGAAGTCGGCGGGTTCGCGGGTTGATTTCACGACGGCACGAAGCGTTATGTCGGCGGCGACCGAACTAATGACTGTCCTCCCCGGTCAGCTCAGTTGGTCCCGAGACGGATGCGGCCACGCACACGAAACGATGCTCAACGAATCACAGGTCGAGGCGGGAAAAGACATCCAACAGCGGACGGGAAAGACGTTCTACTTCGCGACGCGCCTCCTTCCGGAACGCGTCAGACACGCCACGTACGTCCTGTACGCGTTCTTCCGCGTCGCCGACGAGGTCGTCGACGCCGAGCGGACCGCGCCGCCGGCAACACAGCGCGAGCGCCTCGAACGCCTCCGCGCCGAGGCGCTCGGCGAGACGGAGACCGACGACCCCGTCCTGTCGGCGTTCGCCGAGCTCAGGGAGCGCTACGGCATCGACCCCGACGACGTGAACGTCTTCATCGACGCGATGGAGTCGGACATCGAGAAGGACCGCTACGAGACCTACGAGGAGTTAGAGACGTACATGGACGGGTCGGCCTCGGCGGTCGGCCGGATGATGACCGCAGTCATGCGGCCCGACGACCCCGAGGCGGCGCTCCCGCACGCGACGGCGCTCGGGCAGGCGTTTCAGATGTCGAACTTCCTCCGCGACGTGGGCGAAGACGTGGTCGAGCGCGACCGGGTCTACCTCCCGCGGACGACGCTGGACCGCCACGGCGTCGACACCGAACAGATTCTCGCACTCGAATTCGACGAGCGCGTCGCCGACGTGATGCGCGACGAACTCCGCCGAACGGAGTCGCTGTACCGCGACGGCGTCGCCGGCATCGAGTACCTCCCGGCGGACTGCCAGTTCCCGGTGTTGCTCTCGGCGGTGCTGTACGCCGACCACCATCGGTCGATTCGCAAGCTCGGCTACGACACGCTCACGACGACGCCGGAACTCGGCTTCGGGCGAAAGCTCGCGCTCCTCGCGAAGACCGCGGCGTACTGGGCCGTCTGGCGCGACCCCGTGGCCGTGTTCAAGGCCGTCAGCGTCGTCCCCTACCCCGACGACGAGGAACTCGACGCGGAGTTCGGCCCCGGTTCGACGCCGGCCGGTCGCTCGCGGCGCAGCGGGCGCGTCTCCGGGTGGCTCCGGTCGCTGAGCCGCTGGGGATCGGACTGAGGGCGCAGTTTCTCCGCGAGTGAAACGGTTTACTGGGTGGCCGACGGAGTCCCCGCCATGTACCGCGTCACCCTCGATACCCGGTTAGACTGTCCGCTGGGACGGGTGACCGCCGCGCACGACGTGACGCTTACCACGCCGTACTGGAATCTCTCGCCCGAGACGGGGCGGTGTGACCTCTGGGTCGAGGCCTCGTCGCCGGGGCGGTCGCAGTTGGAATCGAGCATCCGCGCGCTCAGAGACGCCGACGGCGTCAGCTATTTCGAACTCAAGCGAAAGCGCGGCTCGCACGCGACCGCCCACGTCGTGCTCGAAGAGACCGTCGCCATCGAAACGGTCCTCGCCAACGGCGGCGCGGTCATCGCCCCCCTCCGCGACAGAGACGGCTGGGAGCGGTGGCATCTCGGCTTCGCCGACCCCGACGCCGCGGCCGCCACCCTCGACTCGCTCGACCGCCGGTACGAACTCGCCGTCGTCGAGCAGACGCCGCTCGGAGACTCGCTTTCGGCCGACGTCTTCCGGAACTTCGACGAGGCCGCGACGCTCCTCGACGGCTGTACCCGACTCACCGACGCCGAGTCGGACGTGCTCCGAACGGCGGTCGAACACGGCTACTACGAGACGCCGAGAGGGGAGTCGCTCGCCTCCCTCGGCGAGCGGTGCGGCGTCTCCGACGTGGCCATCTCGAAGACGCTCCGCCGCGCGGAGCGGAAACTCCTCGGGGCGGCCGTCTCCGCGCTCGCGGGGCTCGGAGACGACCCGACGACCGCGAGAGCCGGCGACGGACGTTAGCATACTAACCGTCGAGTTCTCCGGAGTCGCGGGCGTCGGTTTCGGTGATGAGCGCGCACGCCGACACACCGCCGTCGCCCGTCCGCCGGACGGTTCCGGCTCCCGACGAACCGCCGAGAACCATCGACCCGGGTTCGACCCCGTCTCGGGCATTGACTCGACGCGATGGTCGGTGAGCGGCTCCCCGTCGGCCGGTATCGAAACGCCGCCCTGTACGTCCTGTTGGCGGCGCTCTGGGGCGGGGCGTACCCCGCGGTGACGCTCGGCCTGGGGTCGTTCCCGCCGATTCTGTACGCCGCGCTCCGGCTCGACATCGGCGCGGCGCTCCTGGTGCCGTACGTGGCGTGGCGCGCCGACTACTGGCGGCCGCGGACGAGTCGCGACTGGACGGCCGTCGCGGCGGCGGGCCTCCTCGCGCTCGCGGGCTACGGCGTCCTCCAGAACGTCGGCCAACAGACCGTCCCGAGCGCGGTGGCGTCCATACTCGCGGGGCTGATTCCGATACTGACCGTCGGCTTCGCGAAGCTGTGGCTCCCCGACGAGCGGTTCGGCCCGGTCGAACTCCTCGGCGTCGCCGTCGGCTTCCTCGGGTTGGTCGTCATCACCGACCCGGACCCGTCGAACCTCCTCGGCGGGAACGCCGCGGGGCAGGCGGTGCTGGTGCTCGCCTCGGCCGCCTTCGCGCTCGGCGGCGTGCTCACCCAGCGAATCGAATCCGAGATGCCGTTCGCCGCCCGCACCGCGTGGGCGATGGTCGTCGCGGCCGTCGCGACCCACCTCGCCAGCGCCGCGAGTCCGACCGAGTCGCTGGCGCAGGTCGACGTGTCGCTCGCGGGCGTCGCCGGTCTCGTCTACCTCGGCGTCTTCGCGACCGCGGTCAGCTACCTGCTGTACTTCTCGCTTCTGCCGCGTCTCGGCTCGGTCGAACTCAACCTCGTCACCTACGCCACCGCCGGCTTCGGGACGGTGTACAGCTGGTTCCTGTTTACCGACCCCGTGACCGCGGCCACGCTCGTCGGCTTCGGACTGGTCCTCCTCGGCTTCGGCCTGCTCAAGTGGGAGCGACTCGGCGCGGCCTACCGAGGCCGGCGTCGCGGCGTCGAGTCGGACTGAAAACAGCCGCCGGAGACACCGACGCTCAGGATCAGGACCGCCACGGCAACCGCCGCGGAAGCCGCAGGAGCCGCGAGTCGAACCGGTCCGTCTTGAGCAGTCCGACGCCGAACAGCGCCGCGACCGCGACGGGAACCCAGTTGCCGAACCACGCGTTGATACCGCCCCAGAGGATGACGAAGCTCACGAGGTCGTCGAGCATGAACTCCGTGCGGTCGAGGCGGGCGAGGAGCGCCTCGCGGTCGAACGACCAGTCGAGCGCGGCGACGGCGACGGTCGCGCTGACGACCCAGCCGGCGTAGTTCGAAAGCGGGACGCCGTAGAACAGGTGCGCGTCGTCGGCGAGGCGGTCGTACTCCCAGAAGCCGAGCGCGACCGCGCCGGGGTCGAGCACCACGTCCATGGCGAGCACGGCCGCGATGACGACGCCGAGGCGGACGGCCCCGTTGCGGGCGCGGTCGCCCAGCAGGAGCAGACACAGCAGGTAGGCGTTCATCACGAGCGGGATGAAAAACACCGGCAGGCCGACCGGAACCCCGGCGACCGTCGGCCCGAGGTCGACGCCGTAGTGGAACCAGCCGTACGGCCAGCCCGTGGTGACGCCGGTGTACTCGATGGCGTAGGCGTAGGCGGTGAGCGCGCCGACGCCGAGTGCGGCCCTGCGCGTCACGAGCGGCAGGACTCCCACGACGAGCGGCGAGCGCATCACGAGCGTCCCGAGGAGGATGAGAAACGCGTTGAACGCCAGCGGGTCGGGGAGCCAGCCCATCGCGCTGGCGACGAGGAGCACCGCGCCGTTCAGCGGGAAGAACACCGAGATGGTAAAGCGGTTGTCGCGCACGAGTCGGTCGAGCGCGTCCTCGGCGTCGCGGCGGCTAGAGGGGAGCCGGGCTCGCAGGTCGCTCGCGCTCACGGACGCACCTCCGGGGACTCGCGTTCACCCATTGACGAGCCTCCAGAGCGCCCCGAGGGTGATGAGCATACCGACGACGGTGTTGATGGCGGGGTACCACCAGTACGCCCGGTCCACGTCGACGCCGGCGGCGACGATGCCGAGGACGACGACGGGATAGGCCGCCAACAGCGCGCCGAGGCGGGGGTCGACCGCGGCGAAGGCGACGGCGGCGAGCGCCCACGTCGCGGCGCAGTACCAGTAGGTCCGGCGCTCGCCGAGGGCCGTCGCAGTCGTCCGAATCCCGGCCTCGCGGTCGGGTTCGATGTCGGGAATCGCGGAGAACGTGTGCATCCCCATCGTCCAGAGCCACGCGCCCGCGACGGCGAGCATCGGCGGGTTCGACCCCGAGACGGCCGCGTAGGCGGCGACGCCCGGCAAGATGTACAGCCCGTTCGACACAGAGTCGAGAAGCGGCGTCGTCTTGAACCGCAGCGGCGGCGCGCTGTACTCGACCGCGAGGAAGAAGTGCGCGGCGAGCCACGGCCACGCGACCCGCGGAACGAGCACGAACAGGCCGACGCCGAGCAGGCCGCTCGCGGCGACGACGGCGGTGTTCACCGGGTCGCCGCGCCAGCGGGCCTCGCGCTCGTCTTTCTTCGGGTTCGCCTCGTCCACGTCGGCGTCGAACACGTCGTTGACGCCGTAGAGAAAGACGTTCGCGGGGACGAGGAAGTACGCGAACAGCGCGACCGATTCGAGGGCGAACAGGTCGGCGGGGGCGCTCGCGGCGGCCGCGACGCCGACGACGACGGGGCCGGCGAGATAGAGCCAAAACCGGGGCCGCGAGAGGACCGCGAGGTAGACGAGGCGGTCCCGCAGACTCCCGTCTTCCCGCCCGTCGTCGCCGGACTCTCCGGACTCTCCGGACTCACCGCCCCCGCCGGCTTCGGTCTGTGCGGCCATGCCGGCGCTCACCTCGCGTCGGCGGCCATCTCCTCGGCGGTGAGTTGGCCGCTGATGAGACACATCGGGACGCCGATGCCCGGCGTGGTGAACGAGCCGGTGAAGTAGAGGCCGTCGACCGCGTCGGAGCCGTGCGGCGGGCGGAGCAGCGCCGTCTGGAACAGCGTGTGCGCGAGCCCGAGCGCGGTGCCCTGCGTGCTGTTGTAGCGTTCTTTGAAGTCGTTCACGCAGAACGACTCCTCGACGACAATTCTGTCGCGCAGGTCGACGCCGGTGTTGTCGGCGATGTCGTCGAGGACGAGGTCACGGTACGACTCGCGCTGCTCGGGCGTGTCCTCCAGTCCGGCCGCGATGGGGACGAGCGCGAACAGGTTGCTGTGGCCCTCGGGTACGACCGAGTCGTCGGTCTCCGAGGGGACACAGAGGTAGTACGCGGGGTCGTCGGGCCACGCCGGGTCGTCGAATATCGTCTCGAAGTGGTCGTCCCAGTCGGTGGGGAGGACGAGCGTGTGGTGGGCGAGTTCGTCCACGTCGCCCTCGACGCCGAGGTACAGGAGGAACGCCGAGGGAGCGTACGTCCGGGAGTCCCAGTAGTCGGCGTCGTACTGGCGCTTTTTCTCCGGGAGGAGTTCCTGTTCGGTGTGGGCGTAGTCGGCGTCGGAGACGACCTGGTCGCAGAGGAACTCGCGGCCGTCCTCGGTGCGGACGGCGAACCCGCCGCGGCGACCGGCGATTTCGGCCACGGGGGAGTCGGTGTGGAACTCGACGCCCAGCTCTTCGGCGAGGTCGACGATGGCGTCGACGACGCCCGCGAGGCCGCCGTCGGGGTAGTAGACGCCCATGTTGAAATCGACGTGGCTCATGAGGTTGTAGAGCGCCGGCGTGTTGTTCGGCGCGCCGCCGAGGAACACCAGCGTGTACTGCATTATCTGCTGGAGCTTCGGGTGGTCGAAGTAGTTCTCGACGTGGTCCTGCATCGAGCCGACGAGCGACAGCCCCCACGAGTAGCGGAACACGTCGAGGTCGATGTAGTCGGTGAGGTCCGGGCGGTCGGTGTAGACGAAGTGTTCCATCCCGATTCGGTAGTTCCGCTCGGCCTTCCGGAGGTAGTCGTCGAGCCTGTCGCCCGCGCCGGGTTCGTAGGACTCGAAGGTGGCCTTGTTGGCCGCGACGTCGGGGAGCATGTCCACCCGGTCGCCGTCCTTGAAGAAGATGCGGTAGTGCGGGTCGAGTCGGGTCAGCCCGTAGTAGTCCTCGGGTCGCTTGCCGAAGTAGGCGAAGAACCGCTCGAACACGTCGGGCATGAGATACCACGACGGCCCCATGTCGAACCGGAAGCCGTCGCGTTCGAGTATGCTGGCTCGGCCGCCGAGCTGTTCGTTCTTCTCCAACAGCGTCACGTCGGCACCGGCGTCGGCGAGATAGCACGCCGTCGAGAGGCCGCCGAAGCCGCCGCCGACGACGACGACGGACTCCCCGGCGAGAGAGTCGAGAGCCGAGACAGAACTCATGTCCGTTCGTACGGACGTAGAGGACATAAATCGACTGACCGAACCGACCGCCGTCGGGGGGTAGCTTTAGGCTCGGTCCCTCCTTACGGCCCCGCATGAACGACACCACCGCGGTGGTCACGGGCGCGAGTTCCGGCATCGGCGCGGCGGTCGCGCGCGCCTTCGGCCGCGCCGGTGCGACGGTCGTCGCCTGCGCCCGCGACGGCGATGCCCTCCAGTCCGTCGTCGACGACATCGAGGCCGCCGGCGGGACCGCCAGCGCCGTCCGCGCCGACGTGCGCGACGAACTCGACATGGAGCGCCTGATGGAGACGGCGGCCCGCGCCGGCGGGGAAATCGACGTGCTCGTCGCCAACGCCGCCGTCGCCCACGGGACGCCCGGCGAGATGCCCGCGCCCGAGGAGTCCTACGCGGCGTTCGACGACACCCTCCGGACCAACGTCCGCGGCGTCTTCGCGGCGGTCAAAGAGGCGCTCCCGCACATGGCCGACGACGGGCGAATCCTCGTCCCCTCCGGGTCCATCGCCCGCGAGGTCAAGCCGGGGATGGGCGCGTACGCCGTCTCCAAGGCGGCCGCCGAGGCGCTCGTCCGGCAGTTCGCCGCCGACTGCGACCGGACCGTGACGGTCGTCGACCCCGGCCTCGTCGCTACCGACCTCACCGGCGGGCAGGGCCGCGACCCCGACGACGTGGCCGACCTGTTCGTCTGGGCGGCGTCCGACGCCGACTCCGCCGAGTTCGACGGCGATGTCGCGGACCTCAAGGCGTGGAAGCGGGCGACGCGCTGAGGTCTCTCACCGTTTCGACCCCCGCGTTCCGCCGGAACCGCGCTCCTTATTAATCCGAACCATTTCGTTCATAATATGAACCGTTCGACGGCCATCGGCGCGGGGAGCGTCGTGGCGCTCGTCGCGCTCTCCGGGTACGCCGCGAGCGCCGAGGCGTGGAATCTCCTTGCCGTCTCGTGGGCCGCTTTCGGCGCGATGGCGCTCGCCGCGCCCCTCGGCGCGCGGAGTCGGACCGAACACGCCGAGGGACTCGTCTGGGGCTACGGCCTCGCCAGCGGCGCGATGGTGACGAGCGCCGCGGTGTTCCTGGTCCCGCAGGCGCTCGGCCACCACACTCAGTTCGGTGGCTTCGGCATCGCCTTCGGCATCCTCGCGGGCTTCGCCGCCCACACCGTCGGCCACCGTTTCGCCCACATGGAGTTCCCCGTGGACCGCACCGTGACCGAACTCTCGGCGCACGCCGTCTCCGCGGGCGCGATTATCGGCATCGTCTACGGCAACATCGACGTGGGCGTCGGTCTCGGCCTCGCCATCGTCTCGCACAAGGGCCCGGCCGGTTACGCCGCCGCCCGCCGGCTCTCGGGACAGGATAAGTCGGTCGCGCCGTTGCTCCTCCCCGCGGCGGGCCTCGGCATCGCCGCCATCGTCTCCAGCGCCGTGTCGCTCCCCGCGACCGACGCCTTCCGCGGCCTCGTCTTCGGCTTCGCCTCCGGCGTCTTCCTCCACGTCGCCATGGACTTCCTCCCGCGCTGTGAAATCGGAAGCGAGATTCACGAACTGCTGTCGGTCGAAGACGGCCACGCCCACGCGATTCTCGACCGCCTTCGGGTCCACGCCGCGCTGAGCACCGCCGTCGGCGGCCTCGCCGTCTTCGTCGCGTGGCTGGCGCTCAACTAATCGGCGAATCGACGAACCGGCGAATCGACTACTCGCCGGCCGGGCCGAGGTAGCCCCACGCGAGCAGTCGGTCGCCGTCGCCGCTTATCCACCGCTCCCCGATGTCGTCTCGGAAGTACAGGTTCGGGATGACGATGTCGTCGACGCGGTCGTACGCCTGTCTTCTCGCCTCCTGCATCGTCTCGCCCTTGCCGGTGACGACGAGCGGGATGCCGCTCTCGCCGGCGGCGCGCCACTGCCCGTCGACGAGTTTGGCGTCCTCGATGTGGACGCCCTCGCGGCTGTCGGTCTCGAAGACGACCGCCGCGTTCCGCGAGTTCTCGTCGTAGGTCTGCTCGTCGGTGAAGGGGAACGGCGGCAGGACGATGCGGACCGCGATTTGGAAGCCGTTGTGGACCGAGAGGTCGGGGTCGTTGCCGTGGGCGAGGTCGTAGAAGAACTGCGCGGTCGACGACTCGAAGGATTCCTCTTGGAGCGTGATCGTCGGGTAGCCGAACCGCGGCGTGAACTCCAGCGGGGAGATGCCGTGTTCGTTGACGATGCAGTTGATGTCGATGCTCCCGACGTAGCCCTCCGCGGCGAGCCACGGTTCGAGCCGGCCCAGCGTCTCCTCGAACAGCCGGTTCCGCCCGGCCCAGAACATCGAGGTTCCCATCTCGCCGGTCGAAGGGCCGATGTTGCCCGGAAACAGCTTCTTGTGCTCGAAGTTGAAGTTCACCGGGTCGACGAACGTCTCCCCGTTGAAGAAGCCGCAGACCGCGATCTCGACGCCTTCGACCTTCCGCTGGAGCTGAAAGCCCTTCATCCGGTGGCCCCACGCCTGCTTGTACGCGCGGAGCACGTCGACCACGTCGCTGCCGTCGTCCTCGCTGCCGACGTAGAGGAGGCGCTTGACGTTCTGCACCTCGCCGAGCGGCTTGATGACGTAGGGGGCGCGGTTCCGCCGGACGTACTCGATGCCCTCGTCGAAGTCGCGGAAGACGCGCTGTTCGACCGTGTTGACGCCGTGTTCTTCGAGCACCTCCATCGCGTAGCCGCGGTCCTCTTCGAGGCGGTCGGTGTTCGGCGTCCCGCCGACGACGGCGTGTCCCTCCTCGCGGAGTTCCCGCGCCAGCGCGCCGGTGCCGATATCGGAGCCGACCCAGATGTCGTCGAAGACGACGACGTCGGCCCAGTCGACCTCCGCGCGCCAGTCGTCGGTCTTCGGGACGAAGCCGTCGCCGATTTCCCTGTCCCGCTCGGCCTCGATGTAGTACCGCACGTCGTGGCCCTCCCTGTGGACCTGCCACGCGAGGTCGGTGATGAGCGCGGCGTCCGCCGACACGAAGAGGAAGTTCATAGCCGACGACTCGGGCGGCGGCCTGAAAACTGTGTGGTGGTGAGTTACCCCTCGGCGCGGCTCAGTCGCTCGTCAGCCGTCGAAGCTGGATGGAGACGCCGAGCGCCGCCCCGAGGAGCAACACGAGGTTGAACGCCGCTTGGAACGGCGCGCGGTACTCGGGGTTCACCCACGTCGTGATGGTCTGACTCGCGTTGAGGTAGAACTGCAGCGCCGCGATGAGCGCGAGCAACAGCAGTCCCGCGAGGACGGCGTAGTCGAGGTAGCGGCGCATCCGCTCCGCGAACTCGCGGTTCTCGCTTTCCTCGCCGTCGGGCGAGTCCGTGGGCTCTCGGAGCCTGTCCACGCCGGTCGCGTCGTCGTCATCGGTCGTCCGCGTCTCGTCGCTCATTGCGACCACCTCCGGGCGACGAAGACGGCCGCGAGCAGTCCCACGACCGCCAGTATCGGGCCGAAGCCGGGTGCCTCCGAGGAGGTCTCGACGGGTTCGTAGTCGGTCTCTCGCGGCGCGTCGCCGCCGTCGCCGTTCTCGAAGTCTTCGACGCGGAGTTCCACGTCCTCTCTGGTCTGGTTCACGCTAATCGTCCTCGTTGGGTTCAGGTTCGCCGCGCCGCGGGCGGTGTCGATGACGACTCCGTCGCGGAGCAACACGGCGTCGATGTAGTAGTTGTAGTCGTTCGGCACGCTCGCCGACGCGTCCACCGTCTCGGTCCGACCGGCTTCGATGGTCCCCGCGTCGACCGTCGTCCGAGAGGCGACGATGTTGGACTCGGCCTGCCGGAGGACGAACAGCACCGAGAGCTCCTCGGCCGGGTCGTCGCCGGCGTTCGTCAGCGTCGCCGTCAGGTCGAGCGTCGTCCGGTCCTCGCCGGTCTCCGCGATGGCGAACGACACCGGCGGGAGCGCCTCGCTGTCGGTGAACGAGGTGGTCGACCGGAGGTACGGCGGCTTGATGGCCGAGACGCCGCGGACGCTCTTTCGCGCCTCGTCGACCCGCTCGTCGTCGCTGTAGAGGACGACCTCGACGTCGTAGCCGCCCTCGCGGGGCACCGTGAGGTTGGTCGTCGTCGCCGTCTCACCGTCCTTCGAGAGCGTCCCCACGTCGATTTCCTGCGTCGTCGTCAACAGCCCCGACTCGGCGTCGACGGCGCGGACGAGGACGCTCACGTTCTCCGTCGGGTTGCCTCGGTGGTCGATTCGCGTCTCGATTTCGAGGGTGACCGTCTCCCCCGTCGCCTGCCCGGCGGCGATGGAGACGCCGGCGACGTCCACCGGGCCGGGACGGACGGGCCCGTCGTCGGTCGGGTCCGCGACGACCCCCGGAACGACGGCGGCGGCGACGAGCGCCACGACGACGACGCCGACCGCCCCGGCGGTGAGGAGGGCGTTTCTTTCCATACCCGAGTGACATTTACGATCCGGTATATGTTTTGTCCCCGACGGGTCCGGAGCGCGGCCGACGTGCCGGCGACGACACGGCTTCAGGAATCCGCCCGCCGGCGGGAGTGTCTCGGCGGGGGTGAACACACGCTTTGGCTCCGGAGCGCGTATCCGTACTGCTATGTCGAAGGCGATGCAGCAGGCGACGTGTTCGTGCGGGTTCAGCGTGACCTCGGAGAACAGAAACGAGGTGGTGAAAGTGATTCAGGGACACGCCCACGACGAACACGGGAAAGCGATGACGAGAGACGACGTGCTGGCGATGATGCGGCCGGCCTGACGAGCGCGGTCGGGCGTGGATTTTTATAGGACGGCGTAGCGATATGGGGCATGGCAACATACGTTATCGGGACGAACTCGGTCCACACGAGCGCCGAAGTCTGCGACTATCTCTCGCGGCGAATCGACGCCGGCGACGTGCTCCACGTCGTCAACTCCCACCGCGGCGGCGACGAGACCGACAGCGAGGACGTCCGCGACGGCGAGGACGCCCTGAACGTCGTGACGTCTCGGCTCGGCGACCTCGTGGACGTGGAGACCCACCAGTACATCCGCGGCAACGACGCCGCCGACGACATCCTCCAGTGCGCCGACGAACAGGACGCCGACGAAATCGTCATCGGCATCCGAAAGCGCAATCCGACCTCGAAAATCGTCTTCGGGAGCACGGCACAGGACGTGCTTTTGAACTCGAACATCCCGATGGCGGTCGTCCCGCTGGAAACGGTCTAATCGTCGCGTCCGAAGTCGCCCGCGGCCGCGCTAGTCTCCGGCTCGGTACTCGACGAGTTCCATCTCGAACGCCGGAGTTTCGTCGCCCTCCTCCTCGTAGAACGCCACGTAGCCCGGCAGCGGACTCTCCGGCGTGACGCAGCTCTCCCAGAAGACGCTGCCGTTCGTCCGGACGACGAAGTTCGCACATTCGAGGCCGGCGTAGGTCGATAGCGCTTCGACCTCGAAGCTCACGGTCCCGTTCGCGCCCGAGGACTCCCAGCTGTCGCCGACGCTGAGAGTCTCGCCGTCGACGCCGCTGTAGTACGGCGAGTCGAACCCGAGGGTGGCGACCGACCCCGACGGGCTCCCGGCGAGTTCGCCGTACACCTCGTCCGGCGGCGCGGTCACGGTCTGTTCGCTCGTCCCGTTTGGCGTGACCAGTTTCGTCCGAACCGTCACCTCGTCGTCGGTCGCGGAGACGACCTCCCACTCGTAGGTCGCGGTGCCGTCGATGTTCGGGCTCTCGATGTCGTAGCGGTAGTACTGCCCGGTCCGGTACTGCTGGTCCCACGTTCCGTTGAACGTGACTGCGGAGCGTTCTGCGGCGGCGTCGCCGTTCTGGTCGGTCGACTCGGCGGCGGCCGTCGTCGCGTCCGTCGCCGGTGCGGTCGCGGTCGTGGCGTCGCCGCCGACGCCGCCCCCGCACCCGGCGAGGAGAATCATGACTGCGGCGAGGAGCACTCGCGCTGCGTTGGGTTGCATACAGGACACGAGAGACCACCCGGGGTCATAATAGACACGTCAGACGGCGCACCGCGGCGGAACGGGCGGGGGCGACCCGGTCAGTTGCCGTCGTCGGCTTCGAGCACCTTCTCGGCGAGCGTCGGCACGAACGTTCCGATGTCCGTGACCATGCCGATGGCCTGCGAGGAGCCGCGGTCGAGCAGTTGCGTGACGGTCGCGGGGTTGATGTCCACGCAGACGGTCTTGGCCGTCGAGGGCAGGCAGTTGCCGACGGCGACCGAGTGCAGGAGCGTCGAGAGCATGAGCACCATGTCGGCGCGGTGGGCCTGCTCGCGGATGGCGTTCTGCGCCTCGATGGTGTCGGTGATGGTGTCCGGCAGCGGGCCGTCGTCCCGAATCGACCCCGCGAGGACGTACGGCACGTCGTGTTTCACGCACTCGTACATCACGCCCGATTCGATGAGACCCTCCTCGACGGCCTCGGCGATGCCGCCGGCGCGGATGACCTCGCTTATCGTGTAGATGTGGTGTTTGTGGCCCTTCCGGGGGTGTTCCATCGTCTCCATGTCCATCCCGAGGGAGGTGCCGTACAGCCCGCGTTCGATGTCGTGGGTGGCGAAGCCGTTGCCGGCCGAAATCATGTCCACGTAGCCCTCGCGGACGAGGTCGGCGAGGGCGTCGCCGCCGCCCGAGTGGATGAGCGCCGGCCCGGCGACGACGAGGACGTTCCCGCCGTCGGCCTTGGTCTCGCGGAGCGCGTCGGCGACCTCGCCGATGAGCGACTCCGAGGGGCGCTCCGAGGAGACGCCGCCCTGCATGAACCCGAAGGGGCCGGAGGAATCGCGGGGGCGTTCCGGCGGCTTGACGCGAATCCCTGCCTCGTCGGTGACGACGAGGTCGCCCTCCTCGATGCCGTTGAGGACCTTCGTGTAGGCGCGCGGGCCGTCGTCGGTCTCCTCGACGACTATCGCGCAGTCCATCTCGATGTCCTCGACCGGGAGCCACTCGCCGCGATACCGAACGTCGGTCGGGTGGTTCGTCGTCGAGTAAAAGCCCACGGGGACGACCCGGTCGGCCGGCGAGGCCTCGACGCGGGCGTCGACGGGGTCCGTGAGGTTCGCGCCGATCTGGTGGAGTTCGTGCAGTATCTCCTGGAGCGTCTCGCGGTCGTCCGCGGTCACCGACATCCGGCAGTAGGATGGCTCGTCTTTCTGCCGCCCGACGTCGAACTGCTCGACGTCGAAGTCGCCGCCGAGGTCCATCACGATACCCATGGCCTGTTGCATCATCCCCGAGTCGATGATGTGGCCGTCGAGTTCGACCGTGCGCGTGAACGTCATCGACGGAGAGACGAGAACGGTGGCAAAGTGGGTTACGGACGCACGGACGCGACGACGCGGAGAAAAAGACGGGTTCGGTCGTTCGGGTCGGGCTCAGAGGAAGAAGCTCTTGAACGTGTTGGCGACGGTCCAGACGACCTGGTCGACGGGGTGTCCGCGCTCGCCGTTGACGCGGATGCGGTCGTCGGAGAGGGCGCTTCGCACCTCGGCCATCGGCTCCGGCGACTCGGCGATGGTTTCGAGCGTCCCTCGGTCCGTCGTGATTCGGGTCGACGCCTCGCTGTCGGGGCCGGTCGACAGGTCCTCGATTCGCATGTCGTCTCGCACCGACGCCGAGAACACCCGGGTCTCGCCCCCGTCTTCGACGTAGACGTTCACCGTTCGCCCCGCGACGAGACTCCGGGCGAACGAGACGTCTAACTCTTCGACGTTGTCGTTGTACAGCGCGACCCCCTCTTCGAGAAGCCGTTGTGTGTCAGCGTCGCTCGGCGTCTCCGACTCCTGTGCGAACGCCGGCGCGGACGCGGCCCCCGCGACGAGCGCGACGACGAGTAACAACGAGACGAGACGGGTGGATGTGGACATTTCTGTGTAGTATAGGCCGGGTGAGGACATAATGGTTCGCGCGAGGATTCAACGGGTTGACGACTTCCGTCAGCGAACCGTTCGGAGGAACGACAGGAGGTGGCCGAACGTCTGTTCGAACGCCCGGTCGTAGTGGTCGAAGTGGCCCGCGGGGAGTTCGACCAGCGTCGCGTCCGAAAGCTCGTCCGCGAGGTCGGCGACCGCGTCGGCGGGTGCGAGGTCGTCGCGCGTCCCGGCGACGAGGAGGGCCGGGCAGGTGAGCGCCTCGGGGTCCGGAAGCGCCCGGTACCGGAGCAACGAGAGGAACAGCCGCGCGGGCGTCTCGTCGCGCCACGCGCTCCCCGGCGGCACGAGGTCGCGGTAGGCGGCGCGCACGCCGGGGTCTTCGAAGACGGCCATCGACGACCCGTCGCCGACGACGGGGACGCGATGCGGGCTGACGAACCGCGACTGGAGTCTGTCGCGGACGCCGGCCGCGAGTGCGGCGAGCGTGCCCTTGACGCCGCGACCGCGCGTGACCGCCTTCCCGTCGAGCATCGGGTTCTGGGCGACGACGGCGGCGACGCGACCGTCCTCGGCCGCCGCGCGGAGCGCGTAGCCGCCGGAGAGTCCCGCGCCCCAGAGCACGAGCGAGCGCGAGTCCACCTCGTCGCGCTCGCGGAGCCCCGAGAGCGCGGCGTGCCAGTCGGCGACCTGCGAGTCGGGGTCGACCAGATTCCGGGGCTCACCGTCGGAGTCGCCGGCGTTCCGATAGTCGAAGAGGAACGCCGCGTAGCCCGCCTCGGCCAGCCGCTCCGCGTAGGGACGGAGGCCGAAGCGACGCTCCGCGGCGAGTTCGCCGGCCATGACGACCACCGGCGGCGACTCGACGCCGTCGGGGCGGTAGAGCCAGCCCGCGCAGTTCGCCCCCCCGCTGTCGAACGTCAGCGAAACCCGGGAGTACTCGAAGTGCGAGGGCCGCCGCGGGCCGCGCGCGGCCGGCGGCTCACCGCGGTGTCGCCACGCGTTCACGCGTCGCCCCCCTCGTAGAGGCTGTCGAGGACGCGCTCGGACAGCTCCTCGTCGTCCAGCGCGTAGTCGTTGTACGCGCGAATCCAGTCGGCTTCGAGCGTCCACGTCGCCTGCACGTCGCCCTCGCTTCGAAGGACCGTCGCCTCCACGGTCCTCGGTGCGAACTCGTCGTCTTGGGCGAGGTCGAGGAAGGCCGTGACCGCGCGGCCGACTTCGCCGTGGTCGGGTTCGACGTCGGGGAACGCCGTGAGATAGGTCAGCGAGACGGAGTCGTCGAGCGAGACTGACTCGACGCTGATGCCGTTACCGCGGAGCGCCTCCTCGACGGCGGCCGCCGGTTCGAGGTCGTTCATACCACGGGCTACGACTGCCGGCGGCTAAACGTTTGCCGCGAGACAGGACGCTCGCCGGGTGATCGACGACGCCGGCCCGAGTCTGCGAGGGGGAGACGACTCAGTCCGCGCTCGCGTCGGTCCGGCGGAGCGCGTCGTGGAGCGAAAACAGCGGCTCGATGTCGCCGGCGGCGTAGTCGACGAGGAGCCGAGTGAGTTCGGCGTGCGTCCGCGTGTGGTCGAGCCCCGCGACGACGCCCTCGACGTAGGCCTCCCCCAGCGCCTCGCCGACGTGCGCCCCCTTGACGTGGCCGTCCTCGACGCCGAGGCGGTCGAGGTAGCCCGCCGGGAGGTCGTAGTCGTCGTACCAGACGGTCGGCTGGTCGACGCCGGCCTCCTCGCACGCCTTCCACAGCGCCGGGATGTCGCGGTTCGCCCGGACCGCACCCGGGTACGCCTCGGCGGCGAGCGTCCCGAGGTCGAGGTGGTCGGCGAACAGCGCGTCGATTCGCCGCGGCGCGTCCGCCCAGACGCCGGCGTCGGCGACGCGGTCGGCCCACGCGCGGAGGTGGTGTTCGTCGAAGTACTCGCCGTTGTAGGTGACGACGCCCCCGCCGCGGGCCTCGCACCACTCGACGACCCGCCGGAGGAGGTCGGCCGTGTGGGCGAGCGACCAGTCGCCGTCGCGGAGGAGCACTTCGACTTCGACCTCGGGGTCGGCGTCACTGACGTCGCCGCCGACGCGGTGGCCCAGCCCGACCGCGACCAACTCGAAGTCGTCGGTGTCTCGGAAGTCGCTCGGCGGACCGTTCGGGCTGGCCGTCTCGATATCGACCGCGAGTCGCCCCTCGTGCATACCCCGACTGTCCCCCGCCGGGAGTCAAAAGTGGCCGGATTGCCGACGGCGCGGGCGGCGTCCGTCGAGGCGGGCGCGCCGCTATCCGGTCGAGCGCGGCAGAAATGAAGTGTTGTAGAAGTGACGTTCGCCGCGGCGCGCGGCGGCCGTCGAGCGCGTCGGCGCTCGCTATTCGGAGCCGAACATGTTGCGCATCATCGGGTGCATCTCCATGAGCTGTTCCTCCGCGATCTCCTCGTACAGCTTGTACGTGATGGAGACCGTGAGGAGCAGCCCCGTCCCGGAGACTGCACCGATGGTGCCGAGCATGTTCGCCATGACGGCGAGCAGGCCGACGAGCGCGCCACCGATGACGGTCACCTGCGGGATGTACCGCTCCATGACCTTCTCGATGACCTGCGGGTTGCGTCGGAACCCGGGAATCTGCATCCCGGAGTTCTGAATCTGTTGCGCGGTCGATTCCGGACCCATGCCCGTCGTCTCGACCCAGAAGATCGCGAACACCGCGCCACCGACGATCATGAAGACCAAGTCGATGAGCACGCGGATGGCGATGTCGAGCGGGTCGGCCGACGTGAGGCCGAGGAACCACATCCAGTCGGAGCGCGACTGGATGGGCGCGAGGTAGTAGAACAGGCCACCGGTGACCTGTCCGCTCGTGTACTGACCGAGCCAGGCGGGCATACCGGCCCACCCGCTGTTGAGAAACCGGCCGAGGAACTGGATGTTCGCCTGCAGGGCGCGAACGAGGATCATCGGCAGGACGCTCGCGTAGATGAGCTTCACGGGGAAGCGACCGCGGGCACCCTTCACGCGGGCGTGCGAGAGGGGAATCTCGACGCGGACGCTCTCGGCGTAGACGACGATACCGAAGATGAGAAGCGTCGTGATGAGCGCGAGCAGTTGTCCCTGACCGAGGAAGACCGTCGACAGCAGGTCGGTCGGCGAGGCCGGCAGTTCGACGGCACCGGTGACGATACCGATCCACGTCGGGAACAGCCCCGACGTGCCGCCGAGACCCTGCCAGCTGAACAGCCCACCGACGAGCTGCTGGCTGACGCCGGCGATAATGAACAGGCCGACGCCGGAGCCGACGCCCCACTTACTGACGATTTCGTCCATGAACAGGATGAGGACGCCGCCGACGGCGATCTGCGCGAAGATGAGACTCCGAACGCCGAACGTCCCGATGCCGAGCGATGTCGCGACGGCCTGGTCGGCCGGCAGGAAGTTCCCTGCGAACACCATCGGCAGCCCCGTCAGGCAGATCATGACTCCGACGAGGAGCTTCTGGAGGCCCTGATAGAGGACCTGATCGCGCGGGTTGTTGTCCGTGTCGAGCCCGAGCAGGTCGGCACCGCCGAGCAGTTGCAGGACGATGCTCGCCGTGACGATGGGGCCGATGCCCAGTTGGAGCACCGAGCCCTGCTGGCCGGCCAGGATGGACCGGAACTGACCGAACAGGTCGTTCGCGGTCGCGGCGTCGAGGCCGAACAGCGTCACGTTCGTCAGGAAGAAGTACAAGACGAGGATGCCGCCGGTCCACCCGAGCTTCCGGCGGAACGGGACGTGTCCCTCCGGTCGGGCGACTGCGGGCATCCGCGAAAGCACTGGTTCGGCGGCGTCCTTCCATCCCATGATTTATTCCTCGTCGTCTTCGTCGGCGTCGGCCGATTCCTCGGCCTCGGCCGCTTCTTCGGCGCGTTCGGAGAGTTCGGCGTCGCCGCCTGCCTCTTCGATGAGTTCGACGGCACCGGCCGTGAAGGCGTCGGCGACGACGTGCAGTTCGTTGCGGACCTGCCCGCCGCCGAGCACCTTCACGACGTCCGCTTCCCAGCCGTCCTCGGCCGCGTCGCGGGCGTCGATGACGTAGGCGTCGCCGTCCTTCTCGGCGACTCCGTCGGCCGCGAGGAGCGCCGCGTCCTCGTCGAGCTTCTGGATCTTGACTTCGGCGACGTCGTCCTGCAGGACGTCGGGTCGCTTGAAGCCGTGCTTGCCGAGCGGCTCGTAGTTGTGGAACTCGTGTTTGTCGCGTCCGGCGCGGCCGCGACCGCCGCGGTGACCGGCGCCACGCCGGTTCTTGTGGGTACCGCCGCTGTGCGTGCGCGAGCCGCGCTGTCGTCGCTTCTTGGACGTCATCGCATGTCCTCCAGGAGCTCGTCGATCTGTTCGGTGCTGTGCTTTCCGAGCTGACCGCCTTCCTTGGTGACGTGCTTCTGTCCGCGGTGGCCGCCGCGCGGCGGGTGCAGACGGAGCACGGGGGAGACGCCCTGCGCTCGCAGCGTCGTCTCCTCGTCGACGATGGCCTGCGCGAGCGCGGCCACGTCGTCGTAGTCGGTGTTCTCGGAGACCCACTCGTCGGTGATGTCGGCGTCGCCCGCTTCGGGCTCGGCGCGCGTGCTGATGAGGGTCTCGACGACGTCGACGCTCGGTTCCCCGTGCGCGACGAAGTCGTTGACCTTCGAGATCATCCCGCGGTAGGCGTCCGTTTCCGGCACGAACGTCGCGTGGTTCACGCGGTGGATGTTGAGCATCGAGAGCGTGTCGCGGACGTCCTGTGCGATGTTGACCTCACCGCGAAGCTGAACGATAGCCTGCATTATTCGCGCACCTCCTGGCGGACTTCGCGAGCGCGCCGCGGCGTGCGGGACTGCGACGCGTTCTTGAGCGCGTTGTAGGTCGCCTTCGCGAGGTTGACCGTGGTCCGGGTGTTCCCGTCGCTCTTGGTCCAGGCGTCCTGGATGCCGGCGAGTTCGAGGATGTTCCGGACGGTCTCTGCGGCCGCGAGGCCGAGACCCTGCGGGGCGGGGATGATGCGGACCGTCACGGAGCCGGCCTTCCCCTCCGCCTTGCGCGAGAGGGAGTTGAGGCCGCCTGCGCGGTCTTCCCACGACCCCGAGCCGCGGTCCACCTTGATGATGTTCAGTTTCGCCACCTCGATGGCTTTCTGGATGGCACCGCCGACCTGGTCGTCGCGGGCCTCAGCGTAGCCGAGGTAGCCGTCACGGTTCCCGACTGCGACGACACACCGGAACTTCACCCGGCGGCCGGAGTCGGTCATGCGCTGGACCATGTTGATGTCGAGCACCTCGTCGTCCAGTCCGGGAAGGAGCTGGTCGACGAGCTGGGGTTCCTTGAGCGGAAGTCCCGTCTCGAGCGCCTGGTCCATCGACGTGACGTCGCCGTTCTGCACCATGCGGCCGAGCCGCGTTCGCGGCTCCCAGCCGTTGTTATTTCTGCTCATTCGTCCTCCTGAAGGTTCCCGAGCACTTCGTCGAAGTGGTCGGGGAGGTTCGTGGCATCGAAGTCTCCACTGTAGAGCGGCTCGTCGAGCTGCTCCGCGTACTCGGCGATGTGGACACCGCGGTTGCGGTCCCAATCGGCGAGTACTGCGTCGTTGTGGGGGATTTCGAGGCCAGCGTCGATAGCACCCTCCTGCACCGCGAAGACCTTGTTTCCGGGCGTGGCCGTGTTGAGGCCGATGTCGAGGACCGCTTCCTCGACGCCGGCGGCCAGCGCCCGCTTACCTGCCAGATACCCCGTGAGGTACGCGCTCGGGAGGTTGCCCGTGGGGGCTTCCCAGCCGTACTCGTCGAGGTCGGCAGAGGTCGCTGCAGCGTGGGTCTCGTCGCCCTGCGGGCCCGGAGTGACCAGCTGCGCCCTGACGTGCTTGTTGCTCACGCGAGCAACGAGGCGGGGCTTGCCCGATTTCAGCAGGCGCAACCTTTGATGGTAATCGGTCCGGACTTCGCGGCGACGCCGCATCGGAACCTTGTATCGTGGTCCGGTCGCCATTATTGAATCTCCACCTGGTAGTTGTTCTGAATGTACGCTTCGAGCCGGTCCACGCTATCGAATTCGCCACCGGACGCCTTGTTGTAGAGCGAGCGGTACTGGGAACGGTCGAGCGTTCCGTCCTCGCGAAGCTCCTTCAGGCGACGGCGCTGGGCGCGGATTCGGCTGACCCATGCGTCTTTCTTGTTCTGTCGAGCGCCGGAACGGCCCTTGCGGGAGCCGGCACCCTTGCGGTGACCGTAGGAACGCTTGGCGGCGCGCTCGCGTGCGCGACCCTTCGAGTTGCCCTTGGCGTCCTTGGCGCGAATCGTTCCCTCGTCGACGAGTTCACGGATGTCTTCGCGCGTGATGGCCTCCGCGATTTCGGCCTGTTCCTCGGGGTCGAACCAAACTCGACCCTTGCCGACGTCGAGGACGTCGGCCGCCATTCGC
Source organism: Haloferax sp. KTX1 (assembly GCF_902410085.1). NCBI lineage: Archaea > Methanobacteriati > Methanobacteriota > Halobacteria > Halobacteriales > Haloferacaceae > Haloferax > Haloferax sp. KTX1. Next base: position 30,009 of record NZ_CABPRH010000019.1, read on the forward strand.
TTCTGCGCTTTGAGGTCCGTCATCAGTTGTCCACCTCGACTTCGACGTAGGTGGGGTTGAGGACGCGAATCTCGCGGTCCTCACACGCTTCCTCGATGCGCTCGCGCTTGCGCGCGCCGACCGAGGAGGCGATGCGAACTGCCTGCGTATCGCCGTCGATGCCTTCGAGGTCGTCCGTGTTGAACACGCGGACCTCCTCGAAGCCCGACGGGTGAAGGCCGCGGGCGGCCTTCGGCGTGCGGTAGCCCGCCTCGACCTTGGGGCCCTTGCCCTTGATGCCGATACGCTGCTTGGAGAGACCACCGCGGGGGCGACGCCACGACGTGGGCGTGCGCTTCTTCTTGTGGTAGTCCTGCCGGTTGAACTGCGGCTTGCCCTCGCGGCGCTTCTGCGCCAGGGCCTCCGCGGTTTCGTCGTCGAGCTGGGGCTTCTTGTCCGCGTGACCGCGGGGCTGAAGCTCGGTCTCGACTGCTTCGGCTTCCTCTTCCTCAGGCTCGGCTTCGGAGTCGTCTTCGACTTCGGCCTCGGCCTCGTCGGAGACTTCGAGGCCACCGACGTCGGCTTTGATACGCGCGGCGAGCGCGTTCCCGATGCCGTCGACCCCGGCCAGTTCGGACTGGCTCGCGGCCTGTACGTCGTCGACGCTCTCGAAGCCGGCTTCGCGGAGCGCGTCGGCCTTCGACGGGCCGACGCCGCTGATGTCTTCGAGTTCGGTGATTTCTTCCGACATTAGGCATCACCAGTCTGCGGTTTCTGGGTGATGTACACGCCGTCGGTGAACACGCGAGTGTCCTTGTCCTTGACGCGGGTGAGTTGTTCGATGTCGGCGGCGGTCTGCCCGACGTCCTCCTTGTTGGAGCCCGTCAGGGTGAGTTCTTCGCCGTCGACCTGTACGTCCGTGTCGCCGCGAATCTGCGCTCGTCGCGGGGACTTCTCGCCGAGGAAGTTCTTGATGACCACGTCGCTCCCTTCGACGCTAACCTGCATCGGGAAGTGAGCGTAGTGGACTTCCATCTTGTACTCCCACCCCTCGGTCGCGCCGTGAAGCATGTTGTTCACGTGGCTCTCGAAGGTACCGATGGTCGCGTTGGTCTTCGCGTTCTCGACGTCGCTCTCGATGACGATCGCTTCGTCTTCGGCGGAGACCGAGACGTTCGGGTACCAGAGGCGCTTGGTGACGCTTCCGTTGGGGCCCTCGATGGTGAGCTCGAGGTTTTTGACCTCGGCGGATACCTCGTCCGGGATTTCGATTTCTATTCGGCTCATTGTGCTAGTAGACGTAGGCGATGATCTGGCCACCGATGCCCTTCTCGCGGGCCTCGTAGTGGCTCATGACGCCGTGGCTCGTCGTGACGATGAGCGCGCCGTAGTCACGGGCGGGGAGGAATCGCTTCTCCCATTTCTCGAAGTCGTCGGCTCCGGCGGAATACCGGGGCTTGACGACGCCACAATCGTTGATTGCGCCTTTCAGTTCAACCTCGAACAGACCGGCCTTGCCGTCGTCGACGAACTCGAAGCCGTCGATGTACCCGCGGTCGTAGAAGACCTCGAGGACGGAGCCGATGATGTTGGAGGCGGGCTGGATCTCGTGGGACAGGTGTCCGACGCTCTCGGCGTTGTCCACACCGGAGAGCGCGCTACTGAGTGGGTCGTTGTCAGCCATTGCTTATCGGTACTTCTTGAATCCCATCTCGCGGGCGATCTCTCGGAAGCACTGGCGGCACAGGTTGATGTCGTACTTGCTGACAAGTCCCTGTTTTCGACCGCAGCGCCGGCACTCGTTCTCCTGGCCGGTGCGGCGGGACGCGTGCTCGCCCGTCTGTTCTGTTTCGCTATCGCTCATTCTTCAACCTCCACGTCGAACGTGGACTCGATGAACGCGACGGCGTCCTCGACGGTCATCCGGTGGGACGACGGAATCTGGCGGGAACGCTTGTCGCGCTTTTTCACTCGGTAGCCGGGGCGGACGAGGTTGACCGTCACGTCCAGCCCGTAGATACCGATCTGCGGGTCGTACTCCTGGCTCGGGAACTCCGTGTGCTCTTCGACGCCGAAGCCGAAGTTGCCAGTCTCGTCGAACGACGAGACCGAGAGGTCCGCGATGGGGAGTGCGGTTTCGAGGAATTCGACGGCGGTGTCACCGCGGAGGGTGACCTTCGCGCCGACGGGTTCGCCGCGGCGAACGCCGAAGTCCTGCGAGGCGCGGCCGGAGATCGTGCGAACGCTCTCCTGACCGGTGATCTCTTCGAGGATGTCCTCGGCCTTGGCGAGTTCGCGACCACCTTCGCCGACGCCCATGTGGACGACGACCTTCTCGATGCGCGGGTCGCGCATCGCGTGGAAGTCAGCCTCGCTCATTCGTCATCACCGCCGTCAGTAGCCTGACGTGCTTCGGACTCGTCGTCCGAACCCGTGAAGTTCTCGTCGATGACGACGACGTACTGTTCGACCGTCTCGAACTCGCCGTCTTCGGTCTCGACGACAACGGAGTTGTTCCCGCTGCCGGGCGTGACGATTATCTCTGTGACCTCGCCGATTTCGCCGGCGTGCTGCCCGTTGACAGCCGTGACGAGCGCGCCTTCCTCGTAGGGGAAGTGCGCGACGACGTCCTTCGTCTCGTTGTCGACGACGATGGAGTCCTTGCCGCTGTACTCCGAGGCGTCCTCGACGACGAGGGTCGCCCCGTCGTGGAGCGTCAGCTGGAAGTCGCCACCGGTGACCTGCGTCTTGCCCACGATCTTGCCGAGCCGGCTGGATGCCGAATCGGCGTCGATGGGCGTCAGCGCCAGGCGGCCTCCCTCGTCGGGGAAGACGCGGTAGTACTCCTCTCGCTGGACGAACGCCAGGATGTCGAACATCCCGATGGGACGGCGGACGTCGGAGGCCACGTCGCCGTTGACCAGAATGCTCTGGTGGTTGAGGGCGTACTGGGCCTCCTTCTTCGAGTCAACGTAGCCGAGCACGTCGCGCAGGACGATGATGAGGGGAACCCCCGCCTCGCCGTGCGGACCCGCTCCGGCCTTGACCGTGAACGTGCCTGTCTTGCGCTCGACCGGCCAGGACTTCGGTACGGACAGTCGCTTCTGGTGTCGAGTCATTCGTTATCCTCCTTGAGTCGGGCCTCGCGCACGTCGTCTTCGAGGTCCAGTTCCGTCACGCGGACGTTACTGGCCTGAAGGGGGCGTGGGGCCTCCTCGCCGTCGGCTTTCTCAACGGTGACGCCGTCGACGTAGATGACGGCGTCCCTGAGGTCGACCTCGGTGACTTCGCTTTCTTCGCCGGCGAAGTCGCCGCGGAGCACCTCGACCGTGTCGCCCGCGTTGACGCGGACGTTACGGCTGCCGTACTCCTCGCGGAGTTCGGCCGACAGCGGTGCGCGGACCTGCTTTTGCCGCTCGTGGAGCGGCGCGTCGCGAATCTGGGTTCGCTGTTTGCGCGGTTGTCGAGTCATACTATACGATCATCGTAGCCGTCGATGCGATACTCCCGAAGCGCTCGGCGACTTCGCGTGCGACGGGACCCTTGATTTCGGTCCCGCGAGGCTCTTCCATCTCGTCGATGATGACGGCGGCGTTGTCCTCGAACTTCACACGCGTGCCATCGGGCCGGCGGATGGATTTCCGCTGGCGGACGATGACCGCTTCGAGCACCTGGCGGCGCATCTCGGGGGTACCCTTGGTGACCGAGACGGTCACCTTGTCCCCGATGCCTGCCTTGGGGTGGCGGTTCTTCGTGCCGGAGTAACCCGCGACGCTGATAATCTTCAGTTCACGAGCGCCGGTGTTGTCGGCGCACGTGACCAGCGAGCCACGGGCGACACCCTTGGTGATGTCCGCTTTGAGCGCTTCCATCACTCGTCACCTCCGATAATCTCGACGACGACGTGGGATTTCGTCTTCGAGAGAGGTCGGGTCTCCGCGATCGTTACTTCGTCACCGACAGCGACGTCGTCGAGCACGCCCGGCACGTGTGCCGGGATGCGGGAACGTCGCTTCATGTAGCGGTCGTACTTCGGAACGAATACGTCGTACTCCCGCTCGACGATGACGGTCTTTGCCATGTCCGTCGAGACGACTGTCCCCTCCAGGGTCTGACCCCGGACGGAGAGCGAGCCGTAGAACGGACATTTTTCGTAGTCGTAAGCCTCGGAATCGTCAGGTTCCGGAGGCATTGGAACGTCAAGTCCTATCGCCATTTCGAGTCACCTGTAGTTTCGGTGCGCAGGGCGGGTCGTGAGAGCAGTTGTGCGCCATCCACCGTAACGTAGGCCACGCCCTCGCAATTCCCCGAAGGGGAAGCCGCCGATGATGAGTCGGCGAGCCGATCAGACTGACTGGCATCAAATCCGCCAGTAGTATCCGACCGAAGTTTGGACGCGGTCCCCGACGCCTTCGCAGCGCCGGCGGCTTCATCTGTACGCGGAATCTCGAATTCGAAGGTCGCCCCTCGCTTTGGCACCTGCCGCACCCGAGAGCCGTCGTCGACCATGAACGTGTGCATCGTCTCGACGACGATGCGACCGGCTATCCCGACGAGGTCGGGGTTCGCCGCGTCGACGACCTCCACGTGGAGGCCGTTGAGTTCGTGTCGCGTGAGGGTCTCGGGTGTCAGTGGCATTATTCTTCGTCGAGGTCGCCTTCTTCGCCCTGAATCGTCTTGATTCGGGCGATGGTCTTCTTCAGTTCAGAGACGCGGCCGGGGTTCTCCGGCGCGCCACCCGCGGCCTGCACAGCCTTCGCGTTGAGCAGCTCCGTCTCAAGCTCTTCGAGCTCGGCGGTGCGCTCTGCGGGCGTCATGTCGCGAATCTCTTCGGTGTAGAGGATCGCCATTTATTCTTCCTCCGTTTCGTCGTCGTCTTCGTCTTCCATCTCCGCGACGAGGTCGGCCGCCTCTTCGGCGACGTCTTCGTCGAGTTCCTCGTCGTCGTCGACGACTTCCTCGACTGCTTCGTCGTCCTCGTCGTCGACGACTTCCTCTTCGACCGCTTCGACGGCCGCTTCCTCGACGACGTCTTCGTCGACTGCGTCCGTCTCGGCGTCGGCGTCGGCCTCTTCGGAGACGTCCGGAACCTCTTCCGGCTCCTCTTCGAGGAGGTCCTCGACGCTCTCGGTCTCTTCGATCTGTTCGACCGCGTCGGGGTTGGCGTCTTCCTCGACTTCGAAGTCGTCGGGGAGGCGCGCACCCGGCGGGATGATCTTGACCGTCACACCGATGGTGCCGAGCTTCATGACTGCGACGCCCTGGCCCTCGTCGACGATCTCCTGTGCGGGCTCGCCGTTGTGCTTGATGTAGCCGCGGTTGAACTTCTCCACGCGGGAGCGAGCGCCCGTGACCTTCCCGGAGAGGACGATTTCGGCGCCGAGTGCGCCGGCGTCCATGATTCGGTCGATGGTCGTGTGGCCCGCCTTACGGAAGTACCAGCCGCGTTCGAGCGCGTTGGCGAGGCGGTCGGCGACGATCCGGGCGTTGAGGTCCGGCTCGTCGACTTCCTGCACGTCGATCTGGGGGTCGTCGAGGTTGAACCGCTCTTCGAGTTCGCGGGTGACCTTGCGGATGTTCTTCCCGCCTTTCCCGATGACCATCCCGGGCTTTTCGGCCTTGAGCACGATCTGGGTGCCCATCGGCGTCTTGGCGACGTCCATGCCGCCGTAGCCCGCTCGACCGAGCTCTTCTGCGAAGAACTCGTCGATCTGGGACCGCTGCAGTCCGTTCTCGATGAATTGGTGTTCGTCAGCCATTATTCCTCGACCTCTTCGATGATGAGTTCGACGTCACAGATTGGGGTGTTCCACGGGTCCGCCCGACCGAAGGCACGGGGCTTGCGACCCTGACGCTCGCCGACCTTGTGGGCGGCGACGTGCTTGATCTCCATGGCCGGTCCGTCGAAGCCCTGTTCGGTCGCGTTGTTGCGAACGTTTTCGAGGAGTTCGAGGAACGCCTTGGACGCCTTCTCGGGGTACCGACCCGCGTCCCAGCCGTCGATGTCGCTTCGGTGACCGACGCCGGAGTTGTGCTGCTTGAACGGAACCGACCGCTCGCCGTCGATGACGGCTTCGAGGTACTCCTCTGCGTCGGCGACGGGTATCCCCTTGATGGCGCGGGAGATGGCCTTGCTGTGCTTGATGCTGATGGGCCGGTCCCGGAGCATACCCTTGGCCGTGGTGTCCGGGTCGGCCTCGACGCTGTAGTTGATTCCCATGGTTTACTTGAGGGGCACGAACTTCGAAGACCGGGTCGCGCCGATACCGGCCTGACCGTGCTCGACTGAGCTACGGGTCAGCTGGAACTCGCCCAGGTAGTGACCGATCATCTCGGGCTGAATCTGGGTGCGCTCGAACTCCTGACCGGTGTAGACGGCGAAGGTGAGACCGACGAATTCGGGGAGAATCGGCATGTCGCGCAGGTGCGTTCGAATGGGCGCGTTTGCCGTCTCCTCTTCCGTCTTGTCCTGAGCCTTCGCGAGCAGCTTCTCGTGCTCGGCCGACAGGCCTCGGGTGATGGTTCGCCGCTGACGAGCGGGGAGCAGTTCCGCGACCTCGTCGAGCTCCATCTCCTGCAGCTCGTCGAGCGTGTAGCCGCGGTAGGTGAACTCACCTTCGCGGCCGGTGCGGTATTGCGTACTCATGGTTACTTACCTCCCTTGCCACCGCGACCGGTGCGTTTGGAGGCGATGTCACCGACCTTCCGGCCCGGCGGAGCGTTCCGCGAGACGGACTTCGGCTGACCGGGGTGCTGCCGGCCGCCGCCACCGAACGGGTGGTCGACGGCGTTCATAGCAACACCACGCACGCGCGGCCACTTGATACCGCGCGCTTTCATCTTGTGGTACTTCTTGCCTGCCTTGACGAACGGCTTCTCCGTGCGGCCGCCACCGGCGACGACGCCGATGGTGGCCCGGCAGTTGGGGTTGAGGCGCTTGACCTCGCCCGACGGGAGCTTCACGATAGCGACCTTGCGGTCGTGCGAGAGCAGCTGCGCGCTCACGCCGGAGGCGCGGGCGAACTTCCCGCCGTCGCCGGGCTGGTGCTCGACGTTACAGACGGGGACACCCTCGGGAATCTCGGCGAGCGGCAGCGTGTTGCCGGGCTTGATCTCGGCGGAGACGCCGATCTGAAGCTCTTCGCCGACAGAGATGCCCTCGGGCGCGAGAATCATGCGCTGTTCGTCCTCGAACTCGACGAGGGCGATGGGCGCGCTGCGTGCGGGGTCGTGCTCGATGCCGACGACCGTGCCCGTGATGGTGTCTTTGTCCTCGGACTTCTTGTGCGACAGTTCGGCCTTGTAGCGGTGCGACGGCGCCCGGAAGGTGGACGTACCGCGCCCGCGACGCTGGCCCTGAATTCGGCGTCCCATGGTTAGAACACCCCGATACGCGACGCGACTTCCTGCGCGTCGTCGTCTTCAGAGAGACGAACTGTTGCTTTCTTCTTTCCTTTCATCGTGACCTGCGTGTTGACCTTCTCGACGGTCACGTCGTAGCGCGACTGGACTTCGTCCTTCACGTCGGACTTCGTCGAGTCGATGTGGACGATGAACTGGAGCTTGTTGTCGAAGTCCATCTGGTTCATCGCCTTCTCCGTGACCAGCGGGTGTTCGATGATGCTCATCGGTCTGCGACCTCCTCAAGTGCGCTCTCGGTGAAGAGGGTGAGGCGACCGGCGTGGGTGCCGGGCGCGAGGTCCTCGGCGGAGACGTTCGCCGCGGTGGCGACGTCGACGCCGGCGAGGTTGCGAGCCGCCTTCGAGGGCTCGTCGGCCGTCACGAAGAGGATGGACTTCGGACGGGTGTACTTGCGACCGCGGAGCTTGCCCTGGCCGCTTTTGACCTTCTTGTTCTCCTCGGAGCGCTCGATGTCGTCGTAGACGCCGAGGGACTGCAGGAGGTCGACGACCTCCTGCGTCTTGACGAGGTCCTCGAAGTCGTCGGAGACGACGAGGGGGAGCTCGACGTCGTCGTCGAAGCGGTGACCGCGCTCGGCGACGAGCTCGGTGTCCGTCGTGGCGGCGAGCGCCGAGCGGACGGCGAGCTTACGCTCCTTCGTGTTGATCTCCTTCCCCTGGTCCTTCTCGGCCTTCGGCGGGTGAGCGCGACGGCCGGAGACGGCGTGCGGGACGCGTCGGGCGACGCCGTTCTGGCGTGGGTCGTGGGACATCCCACGGCCGCTGCCCATGGACTCTGCCGGGGTTCGAAGCCCGGCGTAGGGGTCGGCACCGTACGGCTGTTTTCGGTTTGCCTGCGCGGCGATGACGGCACGCTTGATGAGGTCCGGACGGTAAGCCGTCTCGAAGACCTCGGGCAGGTCGATGCTGCCCGCGTCGTCGCCGTTCAGGTCTCGGATAGTTGCCTGCATGGTTTAACCCTGGTTCGATGCGGTAGAGACGTAGCGCACCTCGGGGTCGAGGCGCGGCTGGTCGTTCGGCCGGATGGCCGGGCGGAACCGCAGGAGGCGCTTGTTGGGGCCCGGGAGCGAGCCCTTGATGAGCGCGTAGGAGCCGTCGACCTCGCCGTAGTTGACGAAGCCACCTTCGACGGAGGCGTCGTCGCCCTCACCGAGGTCGATGAGGCGCTTGTTGAGCTCGGTGCGCTGGTGGTAACCAGTCTGACCGAGCTGCGGAACCGTAGAGCGGACACGGGACGGGTTCCAGGGGCCGAGGTTGCCAATACGGCGTCTCCAGCCCTGGCGGGCGTGCTTGCCCTTACGCTTCTGGACGCCCCATCGCTTGACGGGACCCTGCGTACCCTTACCCTTCGTGACACCCGCGGCGTCGAGGTACTCGCCGGCGCGGAACACGTCGGACATCTCGTGTTCGCCGCCCTCGGCAACGAGGTCGAGGGCGAAGTCGGCGCGCTCCACCATGGAGCCGCCGCCGACGCGAGTCTCCATCACGTCGGGCTTCTTCTTGGGCACGTTCGCGAGCTCGGAGGGCACCGTGTGCGTGATGACGCGGAGGTCATCGACTTCGCCGGCCTCGACGGCCTCGCGAAGCGCGTCGGCGTCCGAGTCGAACGTGTCTTCTGCCGGCAGGTCGAGGACGCGGTCGAGTTCGTCGTGGAACTCGCCCGCCCAGACCTCGGTCTGCGGCTTCATACCGTACGGCGTCTGCTCGTAGGCGCGAAGGGCGACGGCGCGCATCGGCGGCGTCTCGACGACGGTCACCGGGACGGACTCCTCCATTCCTTCGCGGGGGGAGTCTGCCTCGTCGTTGACCATCATCACGTGGGTCATACCGGCCTTGTAACCGGCGAAGCCCTGCAGCGCTGGGGAGCCGTCGTCGGACGGCCACGACTTGATGCGTGGAACCTCCTTGACTGCTCGCTTGCGCGGGCTGAAGCCCATCGAGCCTTTTCGTGGTCTGCTTGGTTGTGGCATGGATTCACTCCGTGAGTGTCAGGGAGGCGAGGGAGGCGAACATCGCTTCTTCTGTTCGCACGACCTCGCTGCCCTGTCGCGGAATCGTATTGAGCCAGAGGTCGAACCCCGGACCAACGGAAGGTTCGACGTCTGCAACATCCTCGGGAGGCATCCCGAGCATGTCCGGAAGCCCACGGCCCGGCGACCCGAAGACGACGGTCATGCCGCCGGCATCGGTGATGCGGGCCGTCAGGTCGCCCAATCTGGGGACCGACAGCGGTTCGCCATAGCGAGACGTGGCGATTCGCACGCCCGCATCCGGCCTGCCGAGTGCTTCCGTGAGGTCCATGCGGGATACGTCGAAGCCCGGAAGGGGCTCGTCGACGATCCGTGCACGGACCGGTTCTCGCGAAGAGATCCTGACAGCGACGCGCTCTCCCTCTGTGAGGTCCATCCCGGGAGGGACGAACAGGGAGATCGGGTGTTGCATTCCGCAATTGACCCGAACGCGGTCGTCAGGTCCGACCTCGGTCACGATTCCTTCTCGCAACGCGGGCGACTCGTCGGAGTCGTCCGCGGTCGTAGACGCGACGAGAACGGGGGGCAGGATACCAGCGTAGCGGAGTTCGTCGCGCTTGCCCCAGACCTCCTTGCGGAGGTAGGGGGGCGTCGCGGCGTACCGAAGTACGGTTTCGACGAACTCGCCGCCCCACTTGTTCTCGCCGTCTTCGTCGGGGAAGACGACGAGTTCGTTCGCCCGGAAGACCGCCGCCGCGCGGGCGACGTAGCCGAGTTTGCGAGTTGCCTCGCGTTTGTCTTCGGCTTCCCGGACGAGTGAGGACGGCACGAGTACGCTGAGTTTCATGCCGGGTTCATCCTCGTCTCGTCTAGACTGTGGCGTTTGTACCGGGGGCCCACCTAAAAGAGTAGCGAATCCATTCTGGGGTGATAGAGCGTCCCACGACCCAGTTTGCGGGGGATTGGCGAACGTCGCGTGGTACATAATTACACGGTCACCGACAGGTCGCCGAAGGCGAATCTCACGTGGTAGCAGGTGGCGCGCCGTCGCCCGATTTCTCCCCCGTTTCGCAAGTCTTATTTATCAACCCGACACTATCGAGTAACGCAGCAGCACGCCACGATACACGCGGAATGCGCTGGTAGTGTAGTGGTATCACGTGACCTTGCCATGGTCACAACCTGGGTTCAAATCCCAGCCAGCGCACATCCACCACATGCGTCGGTAGTGTAGTGGTATCACGTGACCTTGCCATGGTCACAACCTGGGTTCAAATCCCAGCCGACGCACTTCTACAACGAATCTACCTTCCGAGCGACCGCTGTGCGTGTCGCTCGGACTGTGAGTTGTGAATGCGGGACGCTGGGATTTGAACTAGCGAGCGAACGCGAGTGAGCGAGTGGAGTTCAAATCCCAGCCGAGGCAGTTCTGCCGACCACAGACCTCCGAGAGACCTCCGTGTCTCTCGGTCTTGTGAGGCTGTGTGCGTGACGGTGGGATTTCGAACCCTACCAGTCGCGCACAGCGAACGAAGTGAGCGAGCACGTCTGGTTCTGGTTCAAATCCCAGCCGAGGCAGTTCTGCCGACCACAGACCTCCGAGAGACCTCCGTGTCTCTCGGTCTTGCGCGGCTGTGTGCGGCCAACTGGGATTCTGAACCCGACGAGACGCAGTTCCGAGCATCGCGAGGAAATCGTCTCGGCTCGGTTCAAATCCCGTCTCACCGACTCGGTCACCGACCTCGCCGGTGCTCCTGCGTTCACCTCGCGGTGCTCGGTGAACTCCCGGCCGACGCATTCTCTGACCTCAACTCAGTCAGCGACGCGCCCCCGGAAACTCTCACGATTCGTCCCGCGCCCGCCACCACCAGCCCATCGCTCCCACGCCGACGACGAGGACGACCACGGCGAGCGCGTCGAGGGCGTAGTTGAGCGGCGTGCCCGTCGGCACGGTCCCGGACTGGGTCACCTGCAAGAGGGCGTACGAGAGCCACGCGAGACACATCCCGACGAGGAGAACCGCCCGCGTGCCGGGGAGCTTCCCGCGCCGATACTGCACGGCCGTGCCCGCGAGGAGCAACAGGTACGCGACGAGCAGGGGAACGCCCCCGAGGTCGGCGAGGGCGCTCATGATTCGGTCGGGAACGTCACGAGGGCGATGGGGTCGGCGGCGACGACACCGGTCACACGCGCAATTCGGGAGGGCAGACGAACCATACGCCACGTCCGCAGGGAGTCTACTAAGTAGTTGACACTAATGCCCGAGCGGACCGTCCCGGCCTCGCACGCGTGGGCGGAGAATCAATGTCCGAGCGTGTCGACCGTCTCGATTCGCTCGATATCGTCGAGTTCGCACAGGTCGGAGACGGCCGACTCGGCGAGCGAGACGACGACGCCGCCGAACCGGAGTTCGCGTTCGAGACTGCCGCCGAGCGACTCGACGCGGGTTTCGAGCGTCTCGCGGGCGTCGTCGTCCGCGGGTTCGACGCGGAGTGCCGCGACTTCGTCGTCGAGGGGGTCGTCGCGCATACGACGGACGGGGTGAGAGAGATACATATCCGGGGGTTGTCGGGCGGCGGGAAAACGGTCGCGGTCGGTCTGTGGCGGACCGCGCTCGGCCGAGGCGGTCAGTCCTCAGTGAAGTAGAACAGCGCCTCGCGGCCCGCGCCGCAGTCGGGACACGCCGACGGGAACGCGGTCAGCGCGCCGAGTTCGCCGCAGTCGTCGCAGCGCCAGACGAGTTGCGCCTCGCCGAAGTTCTTCCCGGGCAGTCGCCGGTGTTCGACGACGGTCGGCGGTCGAACCGCCCGAGAGGCCGTCTCGGCGGTCGTCTCGGCGGCTTCCCACCGCGCTCGTTCGTCGTCGAGCGGTCGCGCCGGCTCCGTCGGTCGGGCAGGGGTCTTTATTGCCATAGTGTCGCATACGTACGCCAGCCCCATAACGCCCGTCGTCACTCCTCGTGACTGTCAGGCCACGAGGACCATCGAAGCTCCAGTCTGACGGGGCCCTCCGGTAGGAACCGACTGGTCTCGGTGTCGGTGACGACCCGTTCGGGGCGGGGGAGCGTGACGGATTCGTCGCCGACGCGGAGCGTCAGGTCCTCGTCGGGAGCGGCCGCTAGGAGGCGGTCGAGTCGCTCGATGGCCGCGGTCACCTCGTCGCGCGTCACAGCGTCGGTCTGCGAGTCGAGGGGGACGCCGCCGAACAGCGGGCGGACGTTCACGTCGCGCGAGCGGTTCGAGAGCACCGCGTTGACGGCCGCGCCGAGGAGGATGACGAGCCCGCTGAAGTAGAGCCACGTCAGGAGGACGAGAATCCCGGCGACGACGCTCGATTCGGGTTCGCGGCTGCTGAACTCGACGTAGAGCCGGAACAGCGACTCGAAGGTCGTCAGTCCGACGGCGGCGACGAGCGTGCCGGGGACGACCTCCAGATAGGTCACGTCCTCGTCGGGGAAGATGTAGTACATCGGGTAGAACGTCAGAAAGAGGACGGCGACGAGGAGGCCGCGGTAGACCACCCAGCCGAGCGTCCCGTCGAGCGCGGGGAGGGCCGACTCGATGAGCGCGCCGGCGATGACGGCGAGGGCGACCGTGACGAGCACGATGATGCCGTCGGAGAGCTGGTCGGCGAACGTGTTCGCGGCCTCGGACTCGTAGATGTCCGAGAAGGCGGTGTCGAGGCCGCGGAAGATTCGGAGCGTCCCCCACACCAACACGAGCACGCCGATAACCGAGAAACTGGCGAGCTGACTCGACGCTTCGAGTTCGGCGATGATGACGTCCCCCGCGCCGGGGGTCAGGACCGTCTGGATGACGCCGATGACGCTCTGGCGTAGGTCGCTGTCGCCGGTGGCGGAGACGGCCGCGAGGACGAGCAGAAACAGCGGGAGCAACGAGACGAACGCCCCGTAAGCGATGCTTCCGGCCATGAACGTGAGTCGCTCGGTGCGGACCTCGTAGAGGATGGCCCGACCGAGCGTGAGCGCTCGCGCGACGCGTTGATTCATGGGCGCTGATACGTCGGCCGACGAGAAAAGCGCGATGCGCGGTCGGTCGGCGGTGACGACTGCGGTGGTCGGCGGTGACGACTGCGGTGGTCGGCGGTGACGACTACCGACGGGCGGCGAAGACGGCGACCGCGAGGCCGAGGACCGCACCCGTGACGGTCCACTCCGCCGCGTAGCCGACCGCCTCGCCGACGGCCGACCCGAGGGTGACCCCGCCGACGACGTTCGCCCCCAACACGAGCGCCAGCCGAGTTAGTTCACTCTGAAACATACATGAAACTGTGGCTGTTCGCGGAGATAGCCTCGTCGGTTCCGACGCCTCGAACGGTGCGGCGAATTCGCACACCCCGATTTTACTACCACGTGGTCCGTGGTGTCGGCTATGACAGTCATCGCCATGCTGAGCGTCGCGCCGGTCGTCGAAGGGAGCATGTCGGGCGAGGTCGCCAAGGCCGTCGCGGCCCTCGACGACTTCGCGGTGTCCTACGAGACGAACCCGATGGGGACGGTCATCGAGGCCGACGACATCGACGAACTGCTCGCGGCGGTCGGCGCGGCCCACAAGGCGGTCGACGGCGACCGCGTGAGCACGTTCCTGAAGATAGACGACAAGCGAACGAAAGACCAGACGGCCGCCGACAAGGTCGACGCCGTCGAAGCCCACCTCGGGCGGGAAGCGAGGAGCGACCGCGAGTAGCGTCGCGGGCCGCGGCGACCCGCCGCGCGGGTCCGCCGTGCGAGACGCGAGACACGTCCACGCGACCCGGAGGGTGTGCGACTGACAAACCCTTTAGCCGAAGGCGCGCAATCGCCCCGCATGGACAGCATCAATCGGATGGCCATCGAACTGGTCGACGAGGCGCTCGACTTCGCCGGGGAACTCGGCATCGAGGGCTACGAACTCGACTCGGGCGCGACGGTCATCGACTTCGGCGTCGACGCCGACGGCGGTGTCGAAGCGGGGATGCTCCTCGCGGAGATTCAGACCGCGGGGCTCGCCACGGTACAGACGCGGATGGGGGATGTCGCCGGCACGCCCCGCCCCCACGTCGAACTCTCCACCGACCGCCCGGCGCTCGCGCTCCTCTGCTCGCAGAAGGCCGGTTGGGAGCTCACCTTCGACGACTTCGACGGCCTCGGCTCCGGCCCGGCCCGCGCGCTGGTCGGCGAGGAAGAGGAGTTCCACCACCTCGGCTACTACGACGAGTTCGACCTGACGGTCCTCGCCGTCGAGAGCATCGACCTCCCGACCGACGAGGTCGCGGAACACGTCGCGGAGACGACCGGCCTCGAACCGAGCGCCGTCTTCCTGCCGACCTACGCGACCGGCTCGCTCGTCGGGAGCGTCACGGGCGCGGCCCGCGCCGCCGAACTCGCCGTCTTCAATCTCTTCGAGGCGGGCTACGACCCGACGAACGTCCTCTCTATCAACGGTTCCGCCCCGCTCGCGCCCGTCAGCTACGACGAGAGCGTCGCCATGGGCCGGACGAACGACGCCGTCGCCTACGGCGGGCGCGTCCACGTCACCGTCAGCGAGGACTTCGACGACTTCGACCGCGCGATTTCCACGGCCGGGTCGGAGTACGGCGTCCCGTTCGAACAGCTGTTCGAGGACGCCGACTGGGACTTCGGCGCGGTCGACCCCGACGTGTTCGGCCCCGCGCAGGTCACCGTCGACGTGGTCGACGGGCCGACGTACACGCTCGGCGAGACCGACGAGGACGTGCTCGCCGACTCGTTCGGACTGTGAGGCGCAAGCCGGTCCCGCCCGCGCCGGACTCCCTCGACCGACTGTGGGACACTCACCGCGCGGTCCCGCTGATTCCCGGCTCCGAAGACGACTGCTGCGGCCGGGTTGCGAACCGACTGGACGTGACGCCCGACGAGGGCCGCGACTGGCTCGTGTTCTGCCAGTCGCTCGGGCTCGCCCGCGAGGTGAGCCGCGGCTTCGAGCGCGTCCGCGACGACCCCGACGCGGGCGACCTGCGGAGCGCGTTCGAGGGGAACGTCTTCGGCGCGCGCGAGGTGCTCGACGCGCTCGGCGACGAACCGAAGTCGGCGGACGCGGTGTTCGAGGCGTTCGAGCCGACCGTGCCGAACTGGGAGCGCCACCGCGACCCCGAGGGATGGGAGTCGCGCTGGCGTGACAGGGTCGCGCGGCTGCTCGATTGGGCGGTGCTGTTCGGCGCGGCGGCGAGAGAATCGGACGGCTACGTCGCGGCCGCAGAATAGGCCTACCCGTCGGCGGGCGCGAGTCGGAGCCGGCGCGTGTGCGCTTCTACTCGACCTTCGTCACGGTCCCGACGCCCTTGGACCGGCCCTCGCGGAAGACGAACCGCTGGCCCTCCTCGACGAAGTACGAGCGGAACTTGAACTCGATGCGGGTCGTGCCGGTATCTCCGGGGAGGAGTCGCCCGCCGTCGGGATGGAAGACGGCCGCCTCGGAGACGGTTTCGAGGTGGACGACCGGCTCGTAGCCCTCCTGAATCCGCGTCGGGTGGTTGAGCACCATCACGTCGGCTTCGAACTCGCGGACGGCGGTGGGCTCCGCGTCGCCCGGCAGGAGCACCATCCCGCGTTCGATTTCGGACTCGCGGACGCCCTTGAGGGCGATGCCGACGATGCGGCCGGCGTTGGCCCGGTCGACCCGGTGGTAGTGCATCTCGATGGAGCGGACCTCGACCTCGCGGAACTCGCCGTCGGACATCGGCCCCAAGAGCAGTGTATCGCCGGCCTCGACCGCCCCGGAGTTGACCGTGCCGGAGGCGACCGCGCCGACGCCCGTGACCGAGTAGGTCCGGTCGATGTACATCTTGAAGTCGCCCTCGGCGGCGCTGCGCTTCGGCAGCGACTCGAACAGCCGGTCGAGGTCGTCGAGGCCGTCCATCGTGACCGCGCTCGTCGGGAACAGCGGGACGACCGACTCGCTTATCTCCTCGACCGCGGCCTCGACGCCGTGGCGCTCGACGCTCAGGGGCGTCCGGCCCACGTCGCGGAGGAGCCGCTCGACCTCGCGTTCCACCTCGGCGGCGCGCTCCTCGGAGACGGCGTCGATTTTCGTGATAGCGACGACCGTCGGCAGTTCCATGGCGAGCAGGATGCCGAGGTGTTCGCGGGTCGTTCTCGTCGGGCCGTCGTCGGCGGCGACGACGAGCAGGCCGTAGTCGAGGCGCTGGCCGACGAGGCCGCGAATCGTCGTCCGGAGCCACGGCTCGTGACCGACGGTGTCGACGAACGAGACCAGTCGGTCGGCCTCCTGGACGATTTGCGCCCGGTCGGACTTCCGGTGGGGGTTTCGCATGTGAACGGGTCCGTCGTCGGAAAAGCCGTAGACGGCGTACGAGAGGTCGGCCGACAGGCCGCGTTCGACCTCGTGGGGCTGCACGTCGAGGAACGACCGCGTGCTTCCGTTGCCGTTGTCGGCCTGTCCGGTCACGAGCGACCCGACGAGCGTCGATTTGCCGTGGTCGACGTGACCCGCGGTGCCGACGACGATGTGGTCGTCATCCACGTCGAGCATCGCGCCCTCGCGGATGGTCGCGACGCCGACGAGGCCGCGTTCGGCCCCGTCGCCGACGCCCCACGTCTCCACGTCTTCGATGTGCGCGCCGGCCTCCTCGGCCAGAAGCGACAGCACGTCCATCGTCTCGGAGAAGTCGTCCGGCGGGATGCCGGCGATGCCGCCGTCGTCGGTGACGCCGACCACGTAGGTCGCCACGCCGTCGCCGGAGAGCACTCGGTGTCTGAGTTGGGCAGCGAGCGACTCCATCCGGCCGTCGGACAGGTGAACGGCGCGGGTGAGGCGTTCTTTGAACTCGACGTTTCCGCCTTCTTCCTCACCGCGCTCAAGGGCCTCGTCCAAGAGAGCCCGATCCGCGCTCATGGACTCGGGTAGGAAACCGACCGTGAAAACGCTTTCCGCGGTAGCGATTGCCATGAGAACGTACCGCAATCGAGACGGCGTCGGGCGCGGACGCGACCGTCGAGGCCCGTGGAGGTCGAATGCGAACGAACCCGAGACGCGCTCAGTCGCTCAGTCGCTCGTAGGCCCGGTTGACGCGCTTGAACGCCTCCTCGTCGCCGGTCTTCGAGTCCGGGTGGGTCTCCTTGACTCGCTTCCGGTAGGCCGCTTTCACCTCGTCCGCGGAGGCGTCGTCGTCGAGGTCGAGCGTGTCGAGGGCCGTCTGCCGACTCATGCCGCGCCGCGGCGGGCGGACGCTCGGCCCGTCACCGCCGCGAGTTCGCTGTCGCCGGCGGCCGTCGCCGCCGAGTCCGCCGTCTGGACCGACCCCCCCGGCGCGCGGTCCCTCTCGGGGGTCGCCGCGGGGCCCCGCGCCGAACCCGCCGGTCTCCCGGCGGTCGTTTCGCCGTCGCTCCGACCGGAAGCCGAACCCGCCGCGCCCGGCGTCGGCGCGGACGCGCGTCCGGCGGAACCGCTCTTCGAGGCGGCCGCTGACGTGGGCGTACATGAA
Source organism: Haloferax sp. KTX1 (assembly GCF_902410085.1). Taxonomy (NCBI): domain Archaea; kingdom Methanobacteriati; phylum Methanobacteriota; class Halobacteria; order Halobacteriales; family Haloferacaceae; genus Haloferax; species Haloferax sp. KTX1. The sequence goes on from NZ_CABPRH010000019.1 coordinate 47,860, forward strand.
GTACGTCGTCGCGCCGAAGGGGAGGGCGACGAACAGCAACAGGAGCTGTCGGTAGGCGAACGCCAACACGACGAGGAGCATGGTGATGCCCGCGAACACCGCCGCGAGCCCCATGACGAGTCGGTCTCGGTCCACGGGCGCAGTTGGGGTCGCACGGTGGTAAACGTCTCGCCGGGCGGCGACCGGCCGACGACGACCCGCCCGCCGCGTCGGCTCAGCGGTACTGGTTCAGCCGCTTTTTGAGGCGCTTCGCGGCCTGTCCGGCGGCCTTGTCGAACTCCTCGCCGCGGTCCTCGCCGGCGAAGATGATGCCGCGCGAGGAGTTCACGAGGCCGACGCCGTCCGCGAGGCCGAACTCGACGGCGGCCTCGGCGTCGCCGCCCTGCGCCCCCACGCCGGGGACGAGAAACGGCAGGTCGGGCACCTGCTCCCGGAGGTGCTCCAGTTCCTCGGGACCGGTCGCGCCGACGACGAGGCCGACGTTCCCGTGTTCGTTCCAGAGGTCGCAGAGCGCCGCGACGCGCTCGTAGAGGGGCTCGCCCGAGTCGAGTTCGAGCGACTGGAGGTCCGAGCCGCCGGGGTTCGAGGTGCGGCAGAGGACGAACACGCCCTTGTCCTCGCGGGCGAGGAACGGCTGGATGGAGTCGCGGCCCATGTAGGGGTTGACCGTGATGGCGTCGGCGTCGTCGAGCAGGTCGGCGTACTTGCGGGTCGTGTTGCCGATGTCGGCGCGCTTGGCGTCCAAGAGGACCGGCACGCCCTTGCCGTGGGCGTAGGCGACGGTCTCGCGCAGGGAGCGCCAGCCGTCTTCGTCCTCGTAGAACGCCGCGTTCGGCTTGAACGCCGCGGCGTGCTCGTGGGTCGCGTCGATGATGCGGCGGTTGAACGCCCAGCGCGGGAGGTCCTCGTCGAGCAGGTGGTCGGGGATGCGGTCGATATCGGCGTCGAGGCCGACGGAGACGACGCTGTCTGTCGCCTCGATGCGGTCGCGGAGGTCGTCGAAGAAGCCCATTGCCCGCGAGTGCGACGACCGAAAGTAAGGGGTTTTCCCTTCGCCCCGCGCCGCGTCGCCCCCGGACCCGACTCAGAGGCCGGCCTCGAAGAGGAAGACCACCGCGTCGCCGCTCACGAGCAGCGAGAGGTACGCGAGCGCCGGGACGACGAGCGAGTCGGTTCGGTCGTAGGCGACGGCCGCGAGCGCGAAGACGGCGACGTGCGAGAGGACGAAGACGCCCCCGGCGAGCGAGTCGACCGCGAGGAGTTCCTCGCCGACGGCGACCGTCGAGACGACGGCGAGCGGCGCGTACCCGAGCGCCCGCCGCCCCGCGGTCGTCGCTCGCGTCGCCGCCGCGAAGGCGACGCCGAGGCACGCGAGGAACGCCGCGGCGCGAACGAGGTGTTCGAGCGCCGGGAACACCACGACCCCGCGGTTCGCGCTCAGGAACGCGAGCGAGGCGGTCGCGGTCGTCACCGCGAGCGCGCGCCGGCCGTCGAGGGCGCGCGCGAAACTCCGCTGGACGAGCACCTGCGAGACGACGACGAGGACGGGAACGCCGACGAGCGCGGCGAGCGCGGAGACCGGCGCGACGGCCGCGAGGGTCGCGTCCGCGCCGTAGCCGGTCTTCGTCAGCGACCCGTACGTGACGCCCGTGAGGAGGCCGACGACCTTGGTCGCGGCCACCAAAAGCGCCGGGGCCGCGGCGGCGACGGCGACGACGCCGATTCCGCGGTCGGCGACCGCCGGGAGCCTGACGCCGAGTGCGATATCGCGGAGCCTCGCGTACGCGCCCGCGTAGAGCGCGAGGGCGCAGACGAGCGCCCCGCCGGTGACGACCCCGGCGACGACGAACCCCCGCGACCGGAGGAGGTCGGGCGCGACGCCCGCCAGCGACTCGCGGACGGCGAACTGCAGGAGCGCGACGCCGAGCAGGAGGGCGGCGACGACGGCGGACTCGACCGCGCCGGAGCGACCGCTCGCGGCGGCGCGGGCTGTCCTGGAGGGCGACGGTACGCGCATGGCCACCCATCGCCGGCGAGCGACCGTAATACTACTGCGTCACACGGGTCGCTCGGCCGTCCACAGGAGGCCCGCGCCGACGACGAGCACCCCGCCGAAGAGCGCGAGCGCGCCGGCCGGCGAGAGGGCGTCGGCGACGACCCCGCCGGCCAGTTCGAACGGGACGACCGCGAGCGAGTAGAGCATCCCGGCGGCCGAGAGGACGGTCGCGCGCCCGACCGAGTCCACCCGGTCGTTGACGTACTGGTTCCCGAGGACGGACGAGACGTTCGTGACCCCGCGGACGACCGCGAACGCGGGGAAGGCGAGCGGTCCGAAAAGGGGGACCGACGCGTAGGCGACCGCGAGCGCGACCGGCGAGGCGAGGAACCACCGGCGGACGCCGACGCGGGATTCGACCCAGCCGGCGCGGAACGTCGCGGCGGCCGCGACCAACGAGAACAGCGCGTAGGCGGCGCTGACGGCGGTGTTCGTCGCCGTTTCGGGGACACCGAGGTCGAGCGCCACGTCGCGGAGAATCGGCTGGTCGAAGATGTACACCATGTTGGCGACGCCGAACAGGAGCGCGAAGTAGGCGACGAAGCCGCGGAGCGGCGGGCGCGAGAGTTTCTCGCGGATGACCCGGAGCGCCGCCCGCGGCGTGAAGTCGCCGCCGTTGGCTCCGGTCTCGGGGACCGACAAGAGAATCGGGACGCCCAGCGCCGTCACCGCGGCGGTTGCGAAGAAGGGGACCGCGTAGTTCGTCGCGTCGGCGAGGAGTCCCCCGGCGAGGGTCGTCACCGCGCCGATTGCGAGGCCGACGCCGGTGGCGCGCCCGCGGACGGCGGCGAACTCGTGGGTCTCGTCGGTCTCGGCCAAGAGGTCGTAGAGCCACGCGTCGTCGCTCCCGGACCGGAACGTCTGGCCGACGGCCCACGCGCCGTAGACGACCGCGAGTTGGAGGAACGTCTCTGACAGGCCCATCGCCGCCGTCGAGACGGCGATGACGGCCGTCCCGAGAGCCATCGCGCTCCGGCGACCCAGCCGGTCGCCGAGGTAGCCGGTCGGTATCTCGGCCGCGACGAGCGCGAGCCACCAGACGCTGTTGAGCGCGCCCACCTCGGCGAACGAGAGGTCCCGCGAGCGGACGAACAGAATCCAGATGGCCGTCGTAAAGGAGACGAACTCGGTCGTCTTGTAGGCGTAGTACTTCGCGACCGGGGAGCGCAGGCGGGCGGCGCGCCACGAAGTCATCGTTCCACCGTCTCGACACGGGCCAAAGAACGTGTGGATTCGACCGCCCGCGACGGCGTTCGAGTCGGAAAGAACGCCCGTCGCTCACCCGGTCCGGAAGGAGAAGTCGGCACTCGGGGCGCTGTGGGTGAGCCAGCCCATCGACACCACGTCGACGCCGGTGTCGGCGTAGGCGGGGAGCGTTTCCGGGGTGATACCCCCGCTGGCCTCCGAGATGACGTCCTCGGGGAGCCGCGAGACGCCCTCGCGGACCGCCTCGGGCGGGAGGTTGTCGAACAGGACGATGTCGGCCCCGGCGGCCGCGGCGCGCTCGCCCATCTCGGGCGTCTCGACTTCGACTTCGAGCTTCGTCGCGAACGACTTGCGCTCGGCGAAGCGGCGGACCGCCTCCTCCAACCCGAGTTCGGCGACGTGGTTGTCCTTGACCATCACCATCCCCGAGAGCGTGAGGCGGTGGGTGTCGCCGCCGCCGGCGACGACGGCGCGCTTTTCGACGCCGCGGAGGCCGGGCGTGGTCTTGCGAGTCGCGGCGACCCGAACCGAGTCGGAGACCTCGCGGGCGGCGTCGACGGCCTCGCGGGTCGTGGTCGCGACCCCGGAGGCGTGGCCGACGACGTTGGCGGCGACGCGCTCGCCGCGGAGGACGTTCCGGGCGTCGCCCTCGACGCGGAGGACTTCGTCGCCCGCTTCGACCGCGTCGCCGACGTCGACCGCGTTCTCGGCCTCGACGCCGAGGTAGTCGAAGACGGCGACGGCGGCGTCGAGACCGGCGGCGACCGCCGGTTCCTTGGCGACGAGTCGCCCGGTGGTGTCGCCGGGCACGTCGTTCGTCACGTCGCGGTGGCCCACGTCCTCGGCCAGCCAGCGCTCGACGGTCTCAGTCGTCAGCACTCGGGGTCACTCCCTGTCCGGCGTCGTCGCTTTCTTCGCCTCCCTCGATTTCCTCGTCACCCTTGCGTCCGTCCGGGTCGACCAGCGAGTGACAGCCGGCCGACGGCGCGTCGGCGGCCGCGCGGGCGACGAGGAGCGACGCGATGCAGGCGTTTCGCAGTTCGTAGACGGACCGCGAGACGCGGGTGCGGGCGTAGGCGTCGACCTCGCCCTTCAGGCGGCGGAGCCGCGCCCGCGCGGTGTCGAGGCCGTCGGGGGTGCGTTCGATGCCGACGAACTCGTCCATCGTCCGCCCGAGGCGGTCGAACTTCGTCTCTGCGAAGGCGCCGGGGAGCGCCGGGTCGGAGTCGCGCGGCGGCGCGTACTCGACGGTCTCGGCCTCGCCGCGGCCCCGCTCGGCCGCGGTCTCGCCGGCGCGGACGCCCCAGACGAGCCCTTCGAGCAGGCTGGTCGAGGCGAGTCGGTTCGCGCCGTGGACGCCGGTGCGGGCGCACTCGCCGGCGGCGAACAGGCGGGACAGCGAGGTCCTGCCGCGGTCGTCGACGGCGACGCCGCCGCAGAGGAAGTGCTCGCTCGGCGCAACCGGGATGCCGGCGTCGAGGTCGACGCCGCGGTCGTCGCACAGCGCCGCGAGGTCGGGGAACTCCTCGCGGAAGTCGAGGTCGGACACGTCGAGGACGACGCGGCCGGTCCGGTCGCGGGCGCGGGCGACGGCGCGGGCGACCACGTCTCGGGGAGCGAGTTCGGCGTCTTCGTGCGCGTCAGGCATGAAGCGGCGGCCGTCGGCGTCGCGCAGGACCGCGCCCTCGCCGCGAACGGCCTCGCTGACGAGGAACGGTCGCGCGTCGTCGCCGGCCCGTGGGTCAGTCCGGGGGTCGTACGCGGTCGGGTGAAACTGCACGTACTGCATGTCGGAGACGGTCGCACCGGCGAGGGCGGCCATCGCCACGCCGTCGCCGGTCGCGCCCGCCGGGTTGGTCGAGCGGGCGTAGCAGTCGCCGATGCCGCCGGTGGCGAGGATAGTCGCCCCGGCGAACACCGGTTCGACCTCGCCGTCGGCGAGGACGGTCGCGCCGCGGACGGTCCCCTCCTCGGTCAGGAGGTCGAGGGCCATCGCGTCGTCGACGATGCGCACGCCGTCGCGGGCCGAGAGGTGCTTCAGGAACGGCCGGAGGACGTGCGCGCCGGTGCTGGCGTCGACGTGGAGGATGCGGCGGCTGGAGTGGCCCGCCTCGCGGGCGAGGTCGAAGTCGGCGGCGTCGCCGGCGTCGGGGTCGCCGACGCTCGGACTGTCACCCACCGCGTCGAACTCGACTTCGAGCGTGTCCAACAGCACGTCCTCGACGACGGCGCGGGACTCGGAGACGAGCGTCTCGACCGCCTCGGGGTCGGCGGTGTCGTCGCTCGCCCGGCGGATGTCGGCGGCGAACTCCGCGGGCGCGGACTGGGTGACGGCGATGCCGCCCTGCGCCCAGTCGGACGCGGCGTCGTCGGGTTCGGTCGCCTTCGTGACGACGAGCACGTCGGCCCCCTCGCGGGCGGCGGCGAGGGCCGCGGCGCAGCCGGCGATGCCGGAGCCGACGACGAGCACGTCGGCCTTCATAGTTCGAGCATGCGGTCGAGCGCGACCGCGGCGAGTTCCTTCTCCTCGGGCGCGACCTCGACCACGTTGGGTTCGCGGCCCGCGGCGAGCTCTTCGAGCACCCACGTCAGGTAGTTGGGGTCGACCTGCCGCATGGCGTTGCAGTCCATGCAGGCGTCGCCACAGAGCGGTCGCACGTCGACCTCGGGATGCCAGCGCGCGAGGTGTCGAGCGAGGTGGACCTCGGTGCCGATGGCCCACGTCTCGCCGGGGTCGGCGTTCGCGACGACGTCGCAGATGTGGCTCGTGGAGCCGACCTCGTCGGCGGCCGCGACGACGCTCGGGCGGCACTCGGGGTGGGCGACGACCTTCGCGCCGTCGGCCTGCGCCGCCTCGACGTGGTCGACGCGGAAGCGCTCGTGGACCTGACAGTAGCCGTCCCAGAGGATGACTTCTGCGTCGCCGAGGTCCGGAATGTCGGGTTCCGCGTCGCCGGTCGCGCCCATCGACTCGGCCACGTCGCCGGCCCACGGGTCCCACTCGACCACCTCGTCGATGCCGAGGTCGTCGGCCGTGTTGCGCCCGAGGTGCTTGTCGGGCAGGAACAGCACGGCGTCGCCGCGCTCGAACGCCCACTCGAAGGCGTCGGCGGCGTTCGAGGAGGTGCAGATGAGCCCGCCGTGGGAGGCGCAAAAGGCCTTCAGGTCCGCGTAGGAGTTCATGTACGTCACGGGGACGATGTCCTTGCCGCCGGACTCCTCGACGAGCGTCTCCCACGCGGAGTCGACCTGCACGGCCTCGGCCATCCCGGCCATCGGACACGACGCCTCCATCGACGGGAGAATCACCGTCTGGTCGTCGTCGGTGATGACGTCCGCGCTCTCGGCCATGAACGTCACGCCGGCGAAGACGACGTAGTCGGCGTCCGACTCGGCGGCGCGTTTCGAGAGTTCGTAGGAGTCGCCGATGAAGTCCGCGTGCTCGACGATTTCGCGTCGCTGGTAGTTGTGTCCGAGGACGACGACGCGGTCCCCGAGCTCCTCGCGGGCGGCGGCGATTCGCCGGGAGCGGGCGGCCTCGTCGAGGCCGCGGTGGCTCTCCGGCAGCTGTTCGAGCGTGTCGTATTTGAACAGGCTGAGCTCCGACTCGAACCCGACCGACTGTAATTCAACCACGATTGGTCACCACGGTGGAAGTCCAATCATCGGGCCTTATTGAAAAATATTTTTCTTCAATACTCGCAACCCACCCGTAGATATTCTCTTCACGGTTAATTAGCCAGTGGTATCTGCGTTCGATTGGCTGTTAGAAGTCGATAGAAGTCACTACTCGGTTGGAGAATAATTTTATTCAAAAGAGATGCTTCGTCGGAGACGACAACTCGTTCAGTCGCGTTCGAAGACGACGCGACCGTCCACGACGGTCATCGAGACGGCGATATCGCGAATCGAGTCGGCTTCCCACGGCGACTCGTCGAGGACGACGAGGTCGGCGGCGGTGCCGACCGCGACGGTTCCCAGTCGGCCCTCGTCGAACCCGGCGTGGGCCGCGCCGGAGGTGTACGCCCGAAGCGCCTCGGTGACGGTGAGCGACTGGTCGGGGTTCGGATGGTCGGTGGCGAGGTCCACGCCGAGAAGCGGTCCGAGCGGCATGCAGTCGCTCCCGAACGCGAGGTCCACGCCCGCGTCGAGCAGGTCGCGGTAGCGGTTGGTCCGCAGGCGTCGCTCGCCGAGGCGGGCGTCGTAGAGACCGCCCTCGTCGGCCCACTTCAGGAAGTTCGGCTGGACCGAGGCGACGACGCCCGACTCGGCGAACCGCTCGATGGCCTCGTCGGAGGCGAGTTCGACGTGTTCGACCCGGTGGCGGGCCGCGCCGGGGTCGTCGGTCTCCTCGTACGCGTCGAGCACCGCGTCGACGGCCGCGTCGCCGATGGCGTGGGCGGTGAGTTGGTAGCCCGACTCGTCGGCGTCGGCGACGAGATCGCGGAGTTCCTCGGGGGCGACGACCCACTGGCCCGTCTCGTCGTCGGCCGCGTCGGCGTCGTCCGCGGCGTCGGCGTAGGGTTCTGTGAGTTTCGCGGTCCGCCCGCCGAAGCTCCCGTCGGTGAACGTCTTTATCGCGCCGACGGTGACGAGGCCGTCGCGGCTCCCGCCCCCGTGGTTCGTCCGCAGGCCGACCTCGCGGAGCGCGTCGAGGTGGTCCGACCAGTAGTTGATTCGGACGCGGAGGGCCAGTTCGCCGGCCTCGGCGAGGTCGCGGTAGACCTCGGGCGCGCGGGAGCCGCGGACCATGTCGTGGACGCCGGTGACGCCGCGGGCGGTCGCGTACGACTGCGCCGCGCGGACGAGTTCGGTCATCTCCTCGCGGCCCGGTTCGGTCGCCTCGCGGAGCACGTCGACCGCGCCCTCGACCACGACGCCGGTCGGCTCGGCGGCGGCGTCGCCATCGCCGTCGCCATCGGAGGGGCCGCCGTCTCCGGCGGTCTGCACGCCCGAGTCGGGCATCTCGTCGGCGTAGCGGTCGAGGACGACCGAGTTGACGCCGGCGGTGTGGAGGTCCTCGCGGAAGGCGACCACGGGGAGCGACTCGGAGACGGCGTCGAGGTCGTCGCGGGTGAGGTATCGAGAGTCGTCCCACGTGCTCTCGTCGTAGCCGTAGCCGAGCACCCAGTCGGTCCCGTCGTCGGTTTCGCCACCGCTGGCCCCGTCGTCGCCGGACCCGCCGTCGTCACTCTCGGTTCCGCGTTCGACCTCGGCGGCTCGCTCGCGGAGCAGTTCGACCGCGTCGGCCGCAGAGTCGGCGGCGGAGAGGTCGGCGTGGACGAGCGACCGCCCGACCATCGGGAGGTGCGTGTGGGCGTCGACGAAGCCGGGAAGGACGACGCGGCCGCCGCAGTCGACGACCCGCGTCTCGACGCCGGCGAGCAGTTCCACGTCGAACGCGCGGCCCACGCGGACGACCTCGCCGTCGCGGACGGCGACGGCTTCGTGCGTCTCGTCGGGCGACCCGAGGGTGTGTACCTCCGCGTTCGTCAGTACGAGGTCGGCTGCCGCAGTCATACGTTCGACGCCGACGCGGGAGGGCAAAACGGTTCGGGAGGCGGCGGGGCGGCCGGGCGGTAGTAG